>DASURJ010000961.1:0-3686 GCA_036280115.1 Gemmatimonadaceae bacterium | reverse complement strand
TACTCGTCGATCCTGAACGAGCGCGGGACGTTCGAGGACGACTGCCTCGTGTATCGTTTCGACGACCACCTGATGATGGTCGTGAACGCGTCGAACACGGCGAAGGACCTCGCCCACATCTCGCAGCACCTCGAGCAGTTCGACGTGAGCCTCGAGGACGTGAGCGAGGAGGTGGCGCTGCTCGCGCTCCAGGGCCCCGAGGCCGCGCGCATCCTCCAGCCGCTCACCGACGTGGACCTCGCGGGAGTGAAGTACTACCACTTCGCGGTCGGCACCGTGGCGGGAATCCCCGATGTCATTGTGTCACGCACCGGCTACACGGGCGAGGACGGGTTCGAGCTGTACTTCGACAACGCGCACGCCACCACGGTGTGGAACGCCATCACCGCGGGCGGTGAGGTCACGCCGGCCGGCCTCGGCAGCCGCGACTCGCTGCGGCTCGAGATGGGAATGGCGCTCTACGGCAACGACATCGATGACACCGTCACGCCGCTCGAGGCGGGCCTCGCGTGGATCGTGAAGCTCGCCAAGGGCGAGTTCGTGGGGCGCAGCGCGCTCGTGAAGCAGAAGGAAGAAGGCGTGATGCGGAAGCTCGTGGGGTTCACCACGGCGGAGCGCGCGTTCCCGCGGCACGGCTACCCGGTGATCGCGAACGGCGTGGCGAGCGGCGTGGTGTGCAGCGGGACGATGAGCCCGTCGCTCAACATTCCGGTGGGGATGTGCTACGTGCCCACGCCGCACGCGAAGCCGGGGAACGAGATCGGCATCGACATTCGCGGGAAGATCGTGAAGGCGGAGATCGTGAAGACGCCGTTCTACAAGAGCGGGTCTCACCTGTAATCGGGAATCGGGAATCGGGACTCGGGAATACGGTGCGAGTTGCGATCCTCACGGTTTCCGACGCCGGAGCGCGTGGCGCGCGTGCCGATGCATCCGGCGACGCCATCGCGGCGTGGGTGACGGAGCGCGGGTTCTCGCTCGCGGACCGCGCGCTCGTGCCCGACGAGCCGGTCGAGATCGTTAGGCGGCTCCTCGGATGGTGCGATGGCGATGCGGCGGACCTCGTGCTCACGACCGGCGGCACGGGGCTCTCGCCGCGGGACAACACGCCCGAGGCGACGCGCGCGGTGCTCGAGCGCGAAGCCCACGGGATCGCCGAGCGGCTGCGGGTGGCGTGCATCGACTCGTTTCCGCGGGCGGCGCTGTCGCGCGGCGTGGCGGGCTCGCGGCACCGGACGCTGGTGGTGAATCTGCCCGGGTCGCCGGGCGGCGTGCGCGACGCGCTTCGCGCGCTCGAACCGATCGTGGAACATGCGGTCACCATCGTGCGCGGCGAGCGTACGGATCACTAGCACCCCGTGAAAGTTCTCATCAGCCTGACTGACGTCGAACCCGCGGTTCGCCTCAACGCGCAGCTCGAGCGCGGCGGGGTGGAGACCGCCGTCGTGTCGCCGCTCGACGACGTGCGCGGCGCCATCAAGCGCGAGAAGCCCGACGTCATCGTCATGTCGGGCGCGCTCGTGGACCCGCAGAACGTGGCGCTCGTGCGCGAGATGTTGTGGGAGGGCGTGGCCGTCGTGGGGCTCGCGGACGTGCGCGACGCGGAGATCGACGAGCGGCTCCACGCCATCGGGTTCGTGGAGGTCTACACGAAGCCCATCGCCGTGGACGAGGTGGCCGACAGCATCCGGCGTCTGCTCGACCGCCTGCGGCTGTCGCAGGTGACCGGGCTGATCGGGCAGTCCGAGTCCATCCGCGAAGTGCTCGTGAAAGTGGAGCAGATGGCGCCGGTGTCGAGCACGGTGCTCATCGAGGGCGAGAGCGGCACGGGCAAGGAGCTCGTGGCGCGCGCCATCCATCGGCTCAGTCCCCGGCGATCGAAGCCGTTCATTGCCGTGAACGTGGGCGCGCTGCCCGAGACGCTGCTCGAGAGCGAGCTGTTCGGCCACGAGAAGGGGGCGTTCACCGGCGCGGCCGAGCGGCGCATCGGGCGGTTCGAGCTCGCGCACACGGGCACGCTCTTTCTCGATGAGATCGGCGACATCCCGCCCGCCACGCAGGTGAAGCTCCTGCGCGTGCTCGAGGAGCGCGAGGTCACGCGCGTGGGCGGCACGGCGAGCATCAAGGTGGACGTGCGCGTGGTGGCGGCCACGAACAACCCGCTGCGCGAGAACGTGGAAGCGGGGCGCTTCCGGTCGGACCTCTATTACCGGCTCAACGTCCTCAACATCTACCTGCCGCCGCTCCGCGAGCGGCGCGAGGACATCCCGATTCTCGTCAGGCGGTTCATCACGGAGCTGTCGCGCGAGCACGACCGTCCGTTCAAGGGGATCTCGCCCGAGGCGCTGGAGATGCTCATCGAGTACTCGTGGCCGGGCAACGTGCGCGAGCTCAGGAATCTCGTGGAGAGCATGGTGGTGCTGGCGCCGGGTCGGGAGATCGGTCCGTCGGACATTCCCCGACAGATTCGCGAGGGTGGGGCGGCGCGGTTTCTCCCGGTGCACGTGGGCCCGGTGGTGCGCGAGCGCGACGGGACCGGGGGGCGGGAACTCGAGTTCATCGTGCGGAGCCTGGTGGAGCTCAAGCTGCAGGTGGAGGAACTGCGGCGGCAGTTGAACGAGGAGCGCTCGGCGCGCGAGCAGCTGGCGCGGGCGGCGAGCGGTGCGTTTGGGACCCCAATCGATGTGATGGAGGGCACGCTCGGGGGCGCGGTGTCGCCGCGGGTGCTCGGAGCGGGGGAGGGCGGCGTGTGGGGCGGGGAGGTGATGCCGGGGCCGCGGTATGGCGGTGTGGGGATCGAGCCGAGGGACCAGCCGCCGCCGCCGAACGTGGTGACGATCAGGCCGGGGATGACGATGGCGGAGATCGAGCGCGCGGCCATTGAGGCGGCGTTGCGGGAGACGCGGGGTAATCGTCGTAAGGCGGCGGAGTTGTTGGGGATAGGAGAGCGGACGTTGTACCGCAAGCTTAGAGAATACCAATTGCTCGTGGGCACGAATTCGCTTGATTAACGGCCCCTCCGGGCGCATAATAGTGCCGCCAAATTCCCACCCGGTCGCGCAGCCGGAGACCCTGGCGGAGAGGACTAGCTCGCCGCCGTATTGGGCCGTGCCGCGGCCCCACTCGCCCCCCTTCCGAATGACCGTGCCGCAGCCGCTTCCGCACCAGTCGCCTCTGATTGCCGGCAGTGTTCTTCCCATCAAGCGTGCGGAGGAGTTGTTGGCCACGCTGCCCGGCGTGATCGCGGCGCGGATCATTGCGAGCGACAACGGCGCGGTGGATGAGATTCACGTGCTGACGACGAGCGAAGTGACGCCGAAGCAGACGGTGCGGAACATCGAAAGTGCGTTGATCGCGCATCTGGGGATGCGGGTGGATCATCGGAAGATCTCGGTGGCGACGACGCTGGAGTCGCAGCCGGCGCGCGAGGCGCGGGAGAGTGCGCGCGAGGCGCGGGATCGTGAGGCGGTGAAGGCGGCAGAAGCTGCCGCTGCCCCGCCGGCGCCGCCGGTGCCCGTGCGTCTGGAGCGCGAGAGTGGCCGGCTTCTCTACTTCGAGGATGTGGAAGTGCGCCGGTCGCGCGCGAAGGGGATTGCGTGCCGGGTGACGCTCAAGAAGGGGGATGAGTCGTTCGTGGGGGAGGCGGAGGGGATGGAGAACGAGCGGTCGCGGATCGAGCTCGCGGC
>DASURJ010000960.1:0-2619 GCA_036280115.1 Gemmatimonadaceae bacterium | reverse complement strand
TCGCCCGATCGAGCGGCCATGAGATCGTAGTACAGCTTCCCGGAGCACAGCACCAGCCGCTTTACCTCACGCGTCACCGGCGACACGAGTGGATCATCCAGCACCGGCTGGAAGAAGCCCGCGGTCAATTCGGGCAGGCGGGAAGCCGCCTCGGGGAGCCGCAGCAAGCTCTTCGGCTGCATCAGAACCAGCGGACGGCGGTTCACCGTGTGCGCCTGTCGTCGCAGCACGTGGAAGTACTGACCGGGCGTGGTCGGATACGCGATGCGCAGATTGCCTTCAGCGGCAAGCTGGAGAAATCGCTCGAGGCGTGCGCTGGAGTGCTCGGGCCCCTGCCCTTCGTATCCGTGCGGGAGGAGGAGGACGACGCCGGAATCCTGCCCCCACTTCGCGCGGTCGGCCGCCATGAACTGATCGATGATCGGCTGCGCGACGTTGGCGAAGTCTCCGAACTGCGCCTCCCACAACACCAGCGTGTCCGATGCCGCCGTCGAGTATCCGTACTCGAAGCCGAGGACGGCGGTCTCGGAGAGCGGTGAGTTGTAGATCTCGAACGTTCCCTTCGCGCCCGGAAGATGCTGGAGCGGAACGAATTCGGCGCCCGTCTTCACATCGTGCAGCACCGCGTGGCGATGCGAGAACGTGCCGCGCGCCGCGTCCTGCCCCGTTAGGCGTACGCTCGTCCCCTCGAGCAGCAACGAGCCAAAGGCCAGCGCCTCGGCGTGACCCCAGTCGATGCCGCCCTCATCACCGATCGCCGCGCGACGGCGCTCGAGCGGCTTCACCAGCTTGGGATTGGTCGTGAACGTGGAGGGCCACGCCAGCAGACGTTCGTTGACGGTGATGAGCGTTTCCGGCTTCACGCCGGTAGTCGGGAGCTCGTCGCCCGATCGCTGTCCGCTGACCTCTTCGGCCACCGCCGGTGTGGGAGAGGGCTTTCGGCCACTGTGGATCGCATCGAGCTCCTTCATCATCTGGTCGGCGAGGCCCTTCGCCTCGGCCTCGCTGATCACGCCTTCGGTGACCAGACGCTTCGCCCACACTTCGCGCGGGGTGGGGTGCGCCCGAATGCGCTCGTACAGCACGGGCTGTGTGTACGCCGGCTCGTCACCCTCGTTATGTCCGTGGCGGCGGTAGCCGACCAGGTCGATCATCACGTCCTTCGCGAACCGCACCCGGTACGCGATCGCGAGCCACACGGCGGCGACGCAGGCTTCCGCATCGTCCGCATTGACGTGGAAGATCGGGATCTCGAACCCCTTCGCGAGATCGCTCGAGTAGTACGTGGACCGCGCGTCCTGTGGGTCGGTGGTGAAACCGACCTGGTTGTTGACGATGATGTGGAGCGTTCCGCCGACGCGATATCCGCGAAGCCGCGACAGGTTGAGTGTTTCCGCGACCACGCCCTCACCGGGAAGCGCGGCGTCGCCGTGCACGACGATCGGCAGCACGCTCATCTCGTCGCGCGCATTGTTGGTCCGCTGGAGCGCCCGCGCGACGCCCGCGAGCACCGGGTTCACGAATTCGAGATGGCTCGGATTCGGGACGAGCTCGAGCTCGACGGTCTGCCCATTCGCCAGTGTGCGCGTCGAGGAGGCGCCGAGATGGTACTTCACGTCGCCGGTATCGACGGCGTCGGCCTTGGCGACCTTCTCCTCGAATTCCTCGAAAATCCGGGCATACGGCTTGTCGAGGATGTGCGCGAGCACGTTGAGGCGGCCGCGGTGCGCCATCCCGATCACCGCGCGGCGGGCGCCCGACTGCGCGGCGCGCTCGATGGCGGCATCGAGCATCGGAACGAGCGCGTCAGTACCCTCGATCGAGAATCGTTTCTTGCCGACGTAGGCGCGCGCGAGAAAGCGCTCGAGGCCATCGACTTCGGTGAGCCTCTTGAGCACCGCCTTCTTCTCCTCCGGCGTGAGCGTCAAACGCGCATCGCCGCCCTCGATCACCTTTCGGAACCAGTCGCGCTCCACCTCTTCCTCGATGTGGTCGAGGTCGAAGCCAATGGTCGATGAGTAGATCCCGCGCAGGCGCCTGACGACATCGGCCGCCGTCGCGTCGGGGAAGCCGAGCGCCGAGCCGGGAATGCGCTCGAGATCGTCTTCGGTGAGTCCGTGGAACTCGGGCGTCAGCTCCTGCGCCCCAACGGGCCTGGTGCCAAGCGGGTCGAGCCGCACGGCGAGATGGCCATAGTGGCGAATGTCTTCGACGAGCGCGGCGGCTGCCGCGACCTTGCGCAGCAGTGACTCACTGGCCACCTCGGGAGCGGCGCCCGCCAGCGACTGCGCAAATCGAAAGAACTGCCGCCACGATTCGTCCACGCTTTCGGGGCTCGCTCGAAAGCGCTCGTACATCTCCGCGATGAGGGCGTCGTTGAAAGCCCCGGTGATGGGAGTCATGAGGTGGAATTTAACGCGCCGGTAAAGGCCCTGCGAAATGCGGAACACGGAAACCGGATCCATGTGATTCCGGCGTCCGCGTTCCGCATCCGGCTCAGCCCTCGACGGGAAAGCTGACCGTAAACGTGCTCCCGCTCCCGGGGGCGCTGGTCACCTTGATGCTGCCGCCCAGCAGCTCCGCGAGGCGGCGCGACACGAAAAGGCCGAGGCCCGTGCC
>DASURJ010000959.1:0-17485 GCA_036280115.1 Gemmatimonadaceae bacterium | reverse complement strand
TCGCGGCCGGCTATCGGTTACGAGAGCTCGGTTTCACGAACTTCACGATGCTCGAGGCCCGTCACACGGTCGGTGGCCTCGCGTCGTCGGAACGGAGCCCCAATGGCTTCACCTACGACATCGGCGGGCACGTTCTGTTCTCGCATTACGAGTACTTCGACCGCCTCTTCGACCGGCTCATGGGCGATGAGTACCAGGAACTGCTTCGCGAGTCGTGGGTGTGGATGTTCGATCGGTTTCTCCCGTACCCGTTCCAGAACAACATCAAGTATCTGCCCAGGGAAGTCGTGCTCGAATGCCTGCTCGGGCTCATCGAGGCACAGAAGCAGCCGGTCGACAAGTCGCGATTCGCGAACTTCGAGGAGCTCATCTACGGGGTCTTCGGGGCCGGGATCGCGAAGTACTTCATGATGCCCTACAACTTCAAGGTGTGGGCGCATCCGCCGTCGATGATGAACCGAGAGTGGATCGGCGAGCGCGTGGCCACGCCGCCGATCGAGCGGGTACTCGGGAACGTCGTGCTCGACCGCGAGGACGTGTCGTGGGGACCTAACGCGACGTTCAAGTACCCGCGGTACGGCGGAACGGGGGAGCTGTTCGACCGGATGCGTCCGTACGTCGATGACCAGCTGCGCACGTGCTCTCCGGTGACGTCGATCGACCTCGGGGCGAAGGAGGTCGTCATGGCCAGCGGCCAGCGTGAGCCGTACGATGTGCTGCTCTCGACCATGCCGCTGGACATCCTCGTGCGATCGCTGTCCGGCGAGGTCCCCGACTGCGTTCGGTTACAGGCGGGGCGGCTGCGACACTCCGGCTCGTACATCGTGGGTGTCGGCATCAAGCAGCCGTGCCCGTCGAAGAAGTGCTGGATGTACTTCCCCGAGAGCAACTGCCCATACTACCGGCTCACCTACCTGTCGAACTACTCACCGGAAGTCGTTCCGGACTCGGCGACCCACTATTCCATTCTCGCCGAGATCTCGCACTCGGAGTTCAAGCCGGTGGATTGTCGCACCGTGATCGACGACACGATCCAGGGGCTCGTGAACACGCGTATGATCACGGAGGACGACCGCAGGAGCATCGTCGATGCGCATCTGATCGAGCGTGACTACACGTATCCGACGCCGTCGCTCGAGCGCGACCAGGCGATCGCGACGATCCAGCCGTGGCTCGAGTCGCAGAGGATCTTCTCGCGAGGGCGGTTCGGCGCGTGGCGGTATGAGGTCGGGAACATGGACCACTCGGTTGCGCAGGGGGTCGAGTGGGTGAACCGGATGCTGCTCGATGACGGCAGGAACGAGCTGACGTGGATGGCGAAGCGGGGGTGTTAGGCGGCTTGCGGCGGCGGAATGGTAGAGGTCGCTTTGCGTTCCGGCCGTGTGCGTCGTCTCACGAAACAGGGGTGATGCGCGACCGCTGGCCGGTTGATTCGCCGGCTTCGTAAGACGTTGTGTGGTTGACACTTACACGGCATCTTCCGCGTTGCGATTCGCCTCCCCTTCGGGTATACTTCTTCGTCCCTCCCGAAGTCCGGTTTTCCCTCCCGCAGGACCACATGACCGCGCCAATCAATCGCGAGCGTATCCTCCCACGTCTCATCGACGAGGAGATCAAGGAATCGTTCATCAACTACTCGATGAGCGTGATCGTGTCGCGCGCGCTTCCCGACGTGCGCGACGGGCTCAAGCCGGTTCACCGGCGGATCCTGTATGCGATGAACGACCTCGGCTTGCTCCCCAACCGCCCGTTCAAGAAGTCGGCGACGGTGGTGGGTGACGTGCTCGGGCGCTTCCACCCACACGGCGACGGCGCGGTCTACGACGCACTCGTGCGCATGGTGCAGGACTTCTCGCTGCGCTATCCGCTCGTGGACGGGCAGGGAAACTTCGGCTCGATGGACGGCGATCCGGCGGCCGCGTATCGCTACACCGAAGCGCGGCTCATGCGGATCGCGACCGAGCTGCTCGCCGACATCGACAAGAACACGGTCGACTTCGCGCCGAACTTCGACGATCACCTCACGGAGCCGAAGGTTCTGCCCGCGGGCATTCCGAACCTGCTCGTGAACGGCTCGTCAGGCATCGCGGTCGGCATGGCGACGAACATCCCGCCGCACAACCTGAAGGAAGTCATTACGGCGACGATCGCGCTCATCGACAATCCCGACATGACCATTGGCGAGATTCGCAAGGTCATCAAGGGCCCGGACTTTCCGACGGGCGCGTACATCTACGGCCGCGAAGGGGTCAAGGACTATCAGGAGACGGGCCGTGGCAAGGTCGTGATGCGAGCGCGCGCCGTCATCGAGGAGAAAGAGACGTCGGGCAAGTCGCAGATCGTCGTCACCGAGCTGCCGTACCAGGTGAACCGCGCGAACCTCGTGCGCGACATCGCGGACCTCGTGCGTGACAAGAAGCTCGAAGGGATCAGCGACCTGCGTGACGAGTCGTCGGACACGACCCGCATCGTCATCGAGCTCAAGCGCGATGCGATCCCGCGCGTGGTGCTGAACCAGTTGTACAAGCACACCACGATGCAGTCGACGTTCGGCGTCATCATGCTCGCGCTCGTGCCCGATGCCCAGACTCGGCAACTCGTGCCGAAGGTCATGGGCATCAAGGAAGTGCTCGAGCACTACATCACGCACCGCCACGAAGTCATCGTGCGGCGCGCCCAGTACGAGCTCGACAAGGCGCTCGAGCGCGAGCACATCCTGGAGGGACTCAAGATCGCCGTCGACAACATCGACGAGGTGATCAAGGTCATTCGGAAGGCGGAGGATACGCCGAAGGCGAGTGCGCAGCTCCAGAAGCGGTTCAAGCTCTCGGAGCGCCAGGCCGAGGCCATTCTGGCGATGCGTCTCGCGCGGCTCACAGGCCTCGCGATCGCCGAGCTCGAGGCGGAGCTCAAGGAAGTGCGCGGCATCATCAAGGAGCTGCGCGCGCTCCTCGAGTCGAAGCCGAAGCGTCTCAAGCTGATGAAGGACGAGCTGACGAAGATCGCCGACACCTACGGCGACGCACGGCGCACGGAGATCACGAGCGATCAGGGCGAGTTCACGATCGAAGATCTGATCGCCGAAGAGGACATGGTCGTGACGATCTCGCACACCGGGTACATCAAGCGGACACCAGTCACGACGTATCGTCGTCAACGACGAGGCGGGCGGGGCTCGAGTGGGGCGGACCTCAAGGAGCTCGATTTCATCGAGCGCCTGTTCATCGGGAGTACGCACGACTACCTGCTCATCTTCACGGAAGACGGGCGCTGCTTCTGGCTCAAGGTGCACGAGCTGCCGCAGGCCGGCCGGGCGACGAAGGGCAAGCCGATCGTCAACCTGATCAACGTCACACCGGACACGCAGATCAAGGCGATCGTGCCGGTGCGGGAGTTCAACGACGAGAACTTCCTGCTCTTCTGCACGAAGGACGGCACGGTCAAGAAGACGAAGCTCAGCGAGTACTCGAATCCGCGCACCACCGGCATCAAGGCCATCAAGATCGAGAAGGGCGATGAGCTCATCGACGTCCAGGTCACGAGCGGCACGAACGACATCGTGCTCGCGACCAAACACGGCCTCTCGGTGCGCTTCCACGAGAGCGACGTCCGCGACATGGGCCGTGACACCACGGGCGTGAAGGGGATCGAGCTCAGACCGGACGATCGCGTCGTCGGCATGGTGGTCATCAAGCGCGAAGCCACGCTGCTCGTCGTCACGGAGAAGGGCATGGGCAAGTGCACGCACATCGACGACTACCGTGTGCAGAAGCGCGGCGGGAAAGGAATCCTCACGGTGAACCGCACCGAAAAAACCGGTGACGTCGTGGCGCTTATGGAGGTCTTGCCCGAAGACGAGATCATGCTGATCACCCGCGGCGGGATCGTGATCCGCTCGTCCGTGGATCAGGTTCGCGTCACGGGGCGGAACGCACAGGGCGTTCGACTCGTATCGCTCGACGAGGGTGACGTGGTCACGGCGGTTGCCCGTGTGGTCTCGGAAGACAAGAACGGCGAGGGTGAGGCCGAGGACGGGGACGAGTCGGGCGGCGCGACGTCCGACGAGTAACCACGGTTTTCCCGGGATTCCGCGAGCTCGACGGGGCCTGCCCACGGGCGGGCCCCGTCGCACATCCGAACGCACGCATTGCGCGGGCTCGCCGCCACAGGATCCGCCGAGCGGCTGCGACACCCTTGTAGGCGCCGCGCCACGGTGTTGCGTATGGCCGAGTTCGTTGAAATACCAACTATCTGAAGGGTAAAGACTTACAAGAATGATTGTAGGGCTCGCCATATGCACCACCCGAGCGTGCCATCCGTCCTAGGCCCGCTCCCGCACGCGTCCCCACACTCACCTTCGTGAACGCCTTCCACTCGATGACCGTCGTCCGAGCCTCCGGGGTCTCACCTCGCGATGGCTAGCGCGCGCATCGTGGTCGCCGATGACGATCCGGCGATCCTCCAGACCATGACCTGGGTGCTCAAGGAGCAGGGCTACGACGTCGGCTCGGCGTCGAACGGCCGCGAACTCCTGGCACTCCTCGAGGAGCGGACGCCCGATCTGCTGCTCCTCGACGTCACGTTCTCGGATGTGGATGGCTTCCAGCTCCTCGAGCAGATCAAGAACGACGAGCGCTGGCGCGACATGCCCGTGCTCATGATCTCATCACTGCCGCCGGAAGATGCCGCGGTAAAAACGCTGGGCCTCGGGGCGTCCGACTACGTGCGGAAGCCGTTCCGCGTGCGCGAGCTGCTCGCGCGCATCCAGGCACAGCTCCGCATGCGCGCCATTCTTCGCTCCGCATACGAATCGCTTCGGCTGACCGAGGAAGAGCTGGCCCGCGCGCGGGCCGAGGCGGAGAGCCGGCGCAAGCTCGTGGACATTCTGCGTGAGGTGACGGGCGACCTCACGTCCGACGAGATCTACCACGTCCTCGCCCGTCGCGTGGCGCGGGCGCTCGACCTGACGCGATGCTCCGTGATCCTCGCGCGGCCCGGAGACAAGACCGGGATCGTCGCGGCGTCGTTCGAGCATGCGCTGGTCAAGAACTTCGAGATGAACCTCGATCGCTATCCGGAGATTCGCGCGGCGCTCGAGACGGGGAACGCGGTGCTCGTCGAGGACGTGCATTCGAGTCCGCTCTACGCCGACATCCGCGAACGATGGCGAGAGGAGGGAACGCGCGTACCGATCCGGTCGGTGATCGCGATGCCGTTCTCGCTCGCGGACGCGCGTCAGTCGGGGGTGTTCTTCCTGCGCCGCGGTGCCGACGAGGCGCCGCTCAAGGAAGACGACGTGGCGTTCGCCGATACCGTGGTGCGCGCGGCGGTCGCCGCGGTGCAGCGTGCGAACATCATGGAGAGCACCCGCGCCGACAACCGGCGACTCGAGGCGCTCGCGCAAACGGACCCGCTTACCGACGCCCTCAACCGCCGAGCGCTGACCGAGCGGTTGAACGCAGAGCTCGAGCGCGCGCGCCGCTACGACTCCACGGTCACGCTCCTGATGATCGACATCGATCACTTCAAGCGGATCAACGACACCTACGGGCACCTGGTTGGCGACGATGTCCTCATGGGGCTTGCGTCGCTCCTCCAGCACGAGGTGCGGAGTGTGGACCTCGTGGCGCGGTACGGCGGCGAGGAGTTCGTGATCGTTCTGCCGGAGACGCGCGAGGACGGCGCGGTGGCGTTCGCCGAGCGAATCCGTGAGCGCATCGAGACGCATCCGTTCATGGTCGCGGACGGACCGACGCTTCAGGTGACGGCGAGCATCGGCGTCGCCACGTTCCCGGCGCCGCGGGTCGCGACGGTGGAAGACCTCCTGACTCACGCCGACCAGGCGCTGTACCGGGCGAAAGCCGAAGGGCGCAACAGGGTCCGAAGCTAGCGCGCGTCGGCGCGTTCGCGTGCCGCTGTAGTCCCGGTCACGGCCAAACCGGACGGAGCGGGCGGCGGGCACCGCCGACCGGGGTTGTCGGTCGATGGCGAGGCGTGTACGCTCTACGCAGCGCTGCGCCCGGCCCTTCACCGCAACCCTCAGGTATTTCGTCGTGCGCTTGACCGTCATGCGGGTCGTACTCGCTACGACCGTCGCTGCCTGCACGTCCTCCAGCGGAGCGCAGGACGCGCTGAACTCGCGGCTCACGATGCCGCCCGGGCTCACGGCCTCGGTTTTCGCGCGCGTCGGCGGTGCGCGGTTCATGGCCCTCGGGCCCGACGGCGCCGTGTATGTCACTCGGCCGCGCACCGGCGAGGTCGTTCGGGTGTTCGACGGTGACGGCGACGGCGTCGCCGAATCCCAGACGGTCGCCGTGTCGGGACTCAATCGGCCGCACGGACTCGCGTTCCACGGTGGGTTTCTCTACATCGCGAACACGGACGGCGTGGTGCGCTTGCGCCTGGGCGCCGATGGGAAGGCGGCCGCGGCGGCCGAACCACTCGTCTCCTACAGCTCGGGCGGTGGACACTGGACGCGATCGATCGTGTTCGGGGCCGACGGCGCGATGTACGTGGCGATCGGGTCGAGCTGCAACATGTGCCTCGAGCGATCGCCCGACCGCGCCGCTGTGATGCGGTACGCCGCGGACGGGACCGGCGGGCGTGTATACTCCTCGGGTCTTCGAAACGCCGTGGGCATCGCCGTGCATCCCGTGACGAACGAGATCTGGGTAACGCAGAACGAGCGGGACAACCTGCCGCCGGACCACGAGGACCTGCCGCCGGAAGAGATCAACATCCTCCAGGACGGTGGGGACTACGGCTGGCCGTACTGTTACGGCAACCGGATCCCGAGCCCCGAACGCGCGTTCAACGACCCGCCGCGGTGCGCCCGCACGGTCCCGCCCGCGCTCGAGCTGCAGGCGCACTCGGCGCCGTTAGGCATCACGTTCCTCGACCGGGCGACGGTGCTGCCACCGGAAATGCGTGGGGACGCCCTCGTGGCGTTCCACGGATCGTGGAATCGGTCCGTGCCCACCGGCGCCAAGGTCGTGCGCGTTCGCATCCAGAATGGCCGGCCGGTGTCGTACGAGGATTTCGTTTCGGGGTGGCAGGGGCCGAACGGGCGTCGATGGGGGCGGCCAGTGGACGTGCTCGTCCATCGGGACGGCTCGATTCTCATTTCCGATGACGCCGAGGGCGTCATCTACCGCGTGTCACGCGCGGCGGATCGTTAGGCTGGCCGGGCCGGCGATGGACCGTCGCATCGGAGTGCACCGGGCCACGCTCGCCGCGGTCATGTGCGTGGGATTCGGAATCGCGGGGTGCACGGCCGGGGACGACGACGACCCACGGGCCGATTCCATCGCGGCGGCGGTTCCACCCGCGTCGACGCTTCGGGTGGCGACGCTGAGTGACTCCGCGGTCGCGGAAGCCCTGGCCGATTCCCTCGCCCGGGAGGGGTGGGAATCCAGCGTCGGCGCTCTCCGGACCGGGGGCGAGACGTGGCCGGTGTTCGTGTCGGTTCCCGGCGATGGTGCGCTCAGCGGGCTCGTGGGGTTTGCCCTGCGACGCGAGGGGTTGACGGGCGACGTCCTGCCGTCTCGCCCGTCGCGGCGGACGCTCGCCGTCCGTGTGACCCGCGTGAACGGCGGGACGCACGGCATGTCGGCGCACATCCGCTGGGTGCTGAGTCCCGACCGGCGGTCGCTGCTGGTCGTCGAGGATCCGTCCGCGGTCGAGAACGAGCCGCTGCCCAACGGCTTCGCGATGGCGACGGAGGGCGCGCCGCTGATCCAGCGAGACAGCGTCTGGGACGTGGCGCCGTCGCCGGACTGGAGGCACGTGGCGTACGCGCGCGCCTACACCACCGCTGCGGGCGAGGCCGACACGCTGCCGCCGAGTGAATGGCATCGGCTGGCAGGGCGTGTCGGGCTGCTCGAGTCGCTCGTGCGGAAGAACGCTTTTCCAACGAGCGGCATGGTCGTGGCGTATGGAGCGGCGCGGCCGTACGTCGTCGACGCCACGTCACCCGCGGCCGGAGACACCGCGAGCGACGTCGCGCTCCCGATCGCCGAAGGGTGGCGGCTGGCGTGGACGGCCGGCGGCGCTCGTCTCGCGATCGGCGCGCCGCCCGAATTGATCAGCGACGACGGCATCGCGTCGCGATGGCGGCTCGTGGATCCGGCGACCGGCGCGTCCCGCGGAGAGGGGCGGCTGGACGCACTGGTGACGCTCCAGTGGACGGAAGGGCCGATCCTCGACGTGTCCACGCCGATCGATATGCAACAGCGGCGCGCGTTCCGCCTCGTGAACGGCGACGTCGAGAGCGAGGACGGCTGGATCCGGGTGTTCGCTCGCGACGACACGCGCCTCCGCGCACCGCGCATCGTCGGGCCGGGCGTCGCCCTGACGACGACCGCCACGGGTGAGTTCATTGTCGCCATCGCGCCGGACCCTAACGCCAAGTCGTACGAGCCGCCCAACCATCTCGTCGTGTACCAGATCGTCCGCCCATGACCTCGAACACCACCGTGTGCGCCGCGCATGGCGCTCTCCTCGCCGTCGCCCTGCTGGCCATCGCACCCTCGCGGGCGGCCGCGCAGCCGGCAGCGGTCGGGCCGCACGCGTACCGTCCGGGGATCAACGTGCTCGATTACGCGATCACGCTGGCCCTTCCCGACCGCGGCGGGGCCATCGACGGCCGTGCGGTGATCGCGGTGCGGAGGTCGGCGCCCGTGGACACGCTCGTGCTCGACCTCGTGTCGCTCGGCGTGGACAGCGTGCTCGTCGACGGCCGTGCGACGCAGTTCGCTCGCACTGATTCCACGATCCGGGTTCCGATCGGCGGGGTCGTTGCGGACTCGTTCTCGGTCGCGGTTCGGTACGCCGGCGAGCCGAAGGACGGGCTCATCATCCGCACCGATAGCCTGGGGAGATGGACGGGCTTTGGGGACAACTGGCCGAACCGGGCGCGCAACTGGATCCCGAGCGTGGATCATCCGTCGGACAAAGCGACAGTCACGTGGACGGTGGTGGCGCCGAGCGACCGCCGCGTCGTTGCGAATGGCGAGCTCGTGGAGGAGACGCCACTTCCCGGGACCACGAACGGCGTGGCCCGTACGCTCACGCGCTGGCGGGAGTCGCGGCCCATCCCCGTGTACCTGATGGTGATCGCCGCCGCGCCGCTCGTGTACTACGACCTTGGCCGGACGAACTGTGGCGTCGGTGAGTTCGACGCGTGCGTGCGCCAGTCGGTATACGTGGCGCCGGAACTGCGCGACTACGTGCCGGGCCCGTTCGAGCACGCGCCAGCCATGGTCCGGTTGTTTTCCACGCTCGTGGCTCCATTTCCGTATGAGAAGCTCGCGCATCTCCAGAGCTCGACTCGCTATGGTGGCATGGAGAACGCGGGTGCCATCTTCTACTCGGATGGTGCGTTCAGGCGCCGCTCGGTTGGTACCGGACTGATTGCGCACGAGACCGCGCATCAGTGGTTCGGCGACGCGGTCACCGCACGCGATTGGTCACACCTGTGGCTCTCGGAGGGGTTCGCAACGTACTTCGCCGAGCTCTGGAAGGAGCACGCCGACGGCGACAGCGCGTTCCGGGCCGGAATGCGTGGTATTCGCGATCGGATCGTTCGCGCCCCAGAGGTGGCAGCTCGGCCTGTGATCGACTCGACGCAGACCGACCTGATGGCGTTGCTGAACACGAACAGCTACCAGAAAGGTGGCTGGACACTCCACATGCTTCGTGCGCTCGTGGGCGACTCCACGTTCTTTCGCGGACTTCGGTCGTACTACCTGGGGCACCGACACTCGACAGCGCTGACCGACGACCTGCAGCGCGCCATGGAGGGCGCGTCGGGTCGCCCGCTCGGGTGGTTCTTCGACCAGTGGTTGCGCCGCCCGGGCTTCGCCGAGGTGACGACGTCCTGGCGCTTCGATGCCGCGCAGCGCCGCGTCGTGGCGACGATCGCGCAGGGCAGCCGCTTTGGTCAGTACCGGTTTCCGCTGACGATCGCGATTACCGACGCCGCCGGGCGAGAGCACCGCTCGACAATCGACGTGCCGGCCACGCCGACCGCGAGTCTCGTCGTTCCCCTGGAGATCGCCGCGGCGCCGCGTGCGGTCGTGTTCGATCCTGACGTGCGGGTGTTAGGCACGTTTCAGTCACGCTGACGGCGGTCGGAAGGCAGACGTAAGGTGGCGACGACGCGGGAGTGGAAGCAGCGGACGCAGCGGCGCGATCGTGACCTCCGGCGCCAGCGAAGCCTCCGCTCGGTCATCGAGTCCATCAGCGGAGAGCTCGAGCTTCGGCCGCTCTTGACGCGGATCGTGGAGCAGGCCTGCACGCTGCTGGATGCCGATCACGGCACGATTGGGCTCGTCGACGAGGCGCGGCGTGTCGTGCGAACAGAAGCCGGGTTCAACATGCCGCCGAACGAGCTCGGTACGGAGCTCGGACTTGGCGAGGGGATCGCGGGGCTCGTGCTCGAGGCCCGGCGGCCGCTGGTGTTCGGTCGTTATGGCGACGTCCCTCGGCCCACACAACCGGGGATGCTCAACGACGCCATCCTCGGGATGCCGATCGAGTGGCGGGGCACGATGATCGGCTTTTTCGGCATCGGTCGGTCACCCAAGCCGTCGACGTCGCCCCGCTCGGGGGCGGCCCGCCTGAAGGCGAAGCGGTTCACGAAAGCGGATGTTGCCGCGCTCACGGAGTTCGCGCGCCACGCGGCGCTGGCAATCCGGAATGCCCGCGCGTACGAGCTGGAACAGCAGCGCACGGAGCGGCTGCGCATCATCACTCGGATCGGCGGGATCATCACCTCGGACCTCCGGCTCGGTGACCTCCTGAAGAAGGCCGCCGACGCCGTGCACGAGCTTCTCGGGTATCCGAACGTCGCCATCGCGCTGATCGATCCGGCCGATCCCCGAACGCTCGTCCTCGACACGTTAGGTGGGCATTATCGCTCGATCATCCACGGCGAGTACCGGTTCCCGATCGATCAGGGCATCATGGGGGCGGCCGCACGCGCCCGTCAGACGGTGGTGGTGAACGATGTCAGGAACGACCCGCGCTATCTCCAGACGCCGGGCGGCCCGGACGTTTACGCCGAGGTGGCGGTGCCCATCCTGTTCGGTGACAGCGTGCTCGGCGTGCTCAACGTCGAGACGGACGAGCCGCTCGCGGAGTCGGATGCGGAGTTGCTGCAGCTCGTGGCGGACCAGATGGGCGTCGCGATCTCGAATGCGCGACTCCACGCCGTGGCCCGTGAGCTGGCGGCGAACGAGGAGCGGAATCGCCTGGCGCGTGAGCTTCACGACTCCGTCACACAACTGCTGTTCAGCGTGACGCTCATCGCGCAATCGCTCGGAGCTGCGTGGCGGCGCGATCCCGCGGAGGGCGAGCGGCGCGTGGAACGGCTGCTCCAGCTGAGTCAGACCGCGCTCGCGGAAATGCGCGCCCTCCTCAACGAGTTGCGCTACGCGGATGTCGGTGACGATGCCGCAGCGGCGTCGGTCGCGCGTGCGGCGGCGGTGCTCGGACGACACGGACTCGTGGGTGCGTTGCGGCGCCGCGTCCGCGATCTCGCCGCGGACGGTCTCTCCGTGACCCTGCATACGCGCGGGTACGTCCCGCTCCCGAAGGACCAGGAGTTCGAGCTGTTCCGTATCGCGCAGGAGGCGCTGCACAACGTGGCGAAGCACGCGTCCGCGCGGACCGTCGACGTTTCGGTCACCTCGACCGCCGACGGGACGGTCTTGCGTGTTCGCGACGACGGCGCAGGATTCGATGCAGGCGCCGGCGGGCGACTGACCCGTCCGCGGACGGGCCACGGGCTGCGGACAATGCGGGAGCGCGCCGATACACTTGGTGGCCGGTTCTGTATCGAGTCCGCACCGGGGCAGGGCACGACCGTTGAGATCACGGTCCCGGCCGGATATGTGACGAGCAGGAACGTCAGCAATGACGCCAGGAGCGAACTATGAGGGAGCCGGTACGGGTCCTGATTGCCGATGATCATCAGGTGGTGCGCGAGGGGTTGCAGATGATCCTTGCGGAATCGGATGGTGAGATCGTGGTCGTGGGCGAGGCGTCCGACGGCGACGAGGCAGTGCGCCTGGCGACGAAGGTGCAGCCCGACGTCGTTCTCATGGACCTCAGCATGCCGCGCATGGATGGCCTCGAGGCCACGCGGCGACTGCGCGAAGCTGGAGTGAACGCGCGGGTGCTGATTCTCACGAGCTTCGCGGAACGTGAGGGCGTGCGCGACGCCGTGCGCGCAGGCGTGACCGGGTACCTCATGAAGGACGTGCTCAAGTCGGAGTTGCTGGCCGCGATTCGTCGCGCCGCCGACGGTGTGCCGACGCTGCACCCGCGGGCGCAGCAGCATCTCATGCGCGGGCTCGCGGAACCGGACACGCCGTCACCGTTCAGCGTCCTCACGCCTCGCGAGCGTGACGTACTCACCCTGCTCGCGCGAGGCGAGAGCAACAAGCGCATTGCTGCCGCGCTGAACCTCAGCATCGGGACCGTGAAAGGGTACGTGAGCGCGATCTTCGAGAAGCTCGGCGTGGACGATCGCACGCAGGCCGCGCTACTCGCCGCGAAGTTCGACTCCGCGTCGCGCACGAAGGCCCCCGGAACACGACAGCACTGACGAAAGTCAGGGGTTCACGCTAACCGCAGGGGGTCGCGCGCCCCAGCCAAGTCGGGCGGTCGATTCCGGCTGGCGTCGGCTACTCGCACGTTACAGGTCGGTGTTGCTTCACGATGCCGCCAACGATTGGCAGCATGCAATCGCGGCGCGACGGCCGTCGAGCGCGCCGCGTTCCCATACACCGGAGAACACCGACCATGTCCCCCTGGACCCATCGTCTCGCACGCGAACTGCGCGTTTCGCGCGCCGTGCTCAGCTTACTTTCCGTTGTCACCTTGGCTGCGGCCTGCGGCGATGACTATGACGACGACTACAATCCCACGGAGCCTCCGCCCCCCGCGGCGACCGTCGTGAGCGCGAGCGGCGCGATCACCGCCAAGGTCGACGAGTTCCGTCAACTCGTTGGCGAGCCACGGAACGGTGGCAACGTTCCGGGTCCGGCCGCCGCGGGTCGTCGCGAAGTCTCGTGGGACGGCGTGCAGTCCCCGAACCTGAACACGAACACGTTCCCGGGCGACTTCTTCCATGTCACCACGAAGCTCGGGCTCATCACCGCGACGCCAGGCATCGGCCAGCGCGTGAGCGATAACGACTTTGGGGACTTCAACGCGGCGTTCGGCGACTCGTTCAACGCGTTCAGCGGCACGAAGACGTTCGCGGCCGTTGGCAGCCCGGTCATGGACGTCACGTTCCGCGTGGCGGCCGGCAACGCGCCCGCGGTCGTGAGCGCATTCGGTGTCGTGTTTGCCGACGTCGACGTGGCGGGCGCCACGAAGCTCGAGGCGTTCGATGTCGCCGGGAAGAGCCTGGGCACGTTCGAGGTCCCGGTGCGGAGTGACGACACCGGACACTCGTTTCTGGGCATCACGTTCGCTTCGCCCCTCATCGCGCGCGTTCGCATCACGTCGGGAACCGGTGCGTTAGGCGCGCAGGCGCAGGACGTGACCAACGGCGGTACCACGGACCTCGTCGTGATGGACGATTTCATCTACGCCGAGCCGCAGCCGCAGTAGTCGTTCGGACCGCACTGTCATTCCGAGCGCAGCGAGGGATCGCGGTCGTCCCGGCAGAGAGGTCCCTCTACCGAGACGACTGCGATCCCTCGACTGCGGCCCTTCGGGCCTCCGCCCGGAATGACGGACGCTACAGCCCCATCCGCATCAGCTCGACCTTCAGGCAGCGATCCTGAATGACGTCGATCCCGGCGCGAGCCAGCCGCTCCGCCGCGTCGTCGTTGCGGATCCCGAGCTGAAACCACACCGCGCGCGGCCGCTTGGCGATGATATCGTCGACGTGTGGCGGGATGTGCTCCGGACGCCGGAAGACGTTCACGATGTCGATGTCACCCGGAACGTCCACGAGTCGCCGATACACGGGCTGCCCAAGGATCTCCGTCACGTCGGGGTAGTAAACGGGCACGGGAATCACCTCGAAGCCAGCTTCCTGCGTGTAGACGGCGACGAAGTGCGCAGGCTGGTCCCGTCGCGATTCCGGCTTGATGCCGAGAACCGCGATACGCCGGCTCCGTCGGAGCACGGCGTGGATCTCATCGATCGACTCGATCAGGTGGTTGTGCCAGTCGGTGGCAGGCGAGATATGCATAGATCCGGATGCCCTGCGAGGATCGTGCGAGCCATGGCATGACAGCCGAGGCTGCCCCCGGTTAGCTTATACGGCTCACCGTCACCGTCCGTGGTGGAGGCAGCCAACAGAATGCGGATGCTCGTTCTCGGCGCAGGCTTGCAAGGGTCGGCCTGCGCGTTCGACCTCTTACAGAACCCCGACGTCCGTGAGGTTCGCCTTGCCGACCTCTCCATCGATCACCTGCAACCGTTTCTCGCGCCGCACTCTGGTTCGCGCCTGATTCCAACCCGCGTCGACGTCCGTTCCCGTGACGGCGTGCTCGCACTGATGCGTCAGAGCGACGCGGTCATGTGCGCCATCCCGTATTACTTCAACTACCCGCTCGCCGAGCTCGCGGTCGAGGCGGGCGTGCATTTCTGCGACCTCGGCGGGAACACCGAGATCGTCTCCCAGCAGAAGCGGCTGGACGACCGGGCGAAGGAGAAGGGTGTAACCATCATTCCGGATTGCGGGCTCGCGCCGGGCATGGTGAACGTCCTCGCGCAGTACGGCATCACCATGCTGGACTCCGTGAGCGCCGTGCGGATGTTCGTCGGCGGGCTTCCGCAGCACCCCGAGCCGCCGCTGAATTACCAGATCGTGTACTCGCTGGAGGGCGTGCTCGATTACTACACCACGCTCTCCTGGGTCCTGCGAAACGGGGGCCGCCAGCAGGTGCGCGCGCTATCCGAGCGCGAGACGGTCACGTTCGCGGAGCCGGTTGGCGAGCTCGAGGCCTTTCACACGGCCGGCGGGTTGTCGACGATGCCGTTTCGGTACGAGGGAAAGATCGCCTCGATGGAGTACAAGACGCTCCGGTATCCCGGCCATGCGCACATCATGGAAGCCATCCGCGAGCTCGGACTCCTCGACCTCGAGCCGGTGGATGTCAAAGGCGTCAAGGTCGTGCCACGTGACCTCGTGGTTGCCGTCATGGGGCCGAAGTTGCGGAAGCCCGACGGGAGGGACCTGGTGGCGCTGCGCGTGATCGTGACGGGGATGAAGAGCGGCGTTCCGCGAACGCTGTCGTGGGAGCTGATCGACCGGTACGATGAGGAACACGGCATCAGCGCCATGATGCGGACGACCGGCTACTCGTTATCGATCACGGGGCAGTTGCAGGCGCGCGGTGAGATCGCACCTGCCGGCGTGCACACCCCAGACGAATGCGTCCCGCCGGAGCGCTACATCTCGGAGCTCGCCAAGCGCGGCATTCGGATCTCCTCACGCGACGAAGGCCCCGGGCCGAGCGACTGATCGCTCGGCCCGCGGGCGCCGCCTAACGCCGGTCGCCGCCCAGAAGCCCGCCAAGCACGCTGCCAAGCCCGCCGCCGCCACTCCCGCCGAGCCCACCCAGACGCCCGGCGGCGAGGCTCGCGATGTCGTCGGCAATCTGCCCGTCCCCGTCGCGGTCGAGAATCGAGGCGAGACCGCCGAGCCCCGGCACTTGCCGTTCGATGTTGGACTGCTCGTGTTGGAGCACCTGGCCCGCCGACACGTTCGCCGCACCCTGATTCGTTCGCGCGCGCGCGAGCGCGGCCATGACGATGGGGGCGAGCATCATGAGCAGCTGGCCGACGCGCTGCGAGTCGAGCCCGGTTGCCTTCGCGACACCCTGCTGGACGGGGGTCTGCCGCTGTCCGAAGATGTGGCCGAGGATGCCACTTGCCTTGAAGGCAGACGGATCGGCGAGCGCGCGCTGCGGCTGGTCGAGGAGCGAGCCGTCGTGGTCGCGCGTGAGCGCCGCGTCGAGAGAAGCCGCTCCCTGCGGCGTTGCGGCGTTGCGCGTCAACCCTCCCAGGAGCAGCGGGAGCGCCACGGATACCGCTTTCGCGGTCGTCGTTTCGTCCGTGCCGAGCTGCTGGCTCATCTGTCTGAGCGTGTCGCCCTGCAGCTGGTTACCGATCATGTCGAGTATCGCCATACGTCGTACCTCCGGTGTCGGTCGTGGGCGCAAACGGCAGAGCTGTTTGACCGCTGCACGCGCCGTTCCGGCGAGCCGCAGCCGCGTGGCCCCACACGAGTCGCGGGACCGAACGCCAATACAAGAAACCCTCGCGGCGCCGGGTCCGCGAGGGGTCGTTGTTCGCGCGAAATTCGAGGTACGGTCGTTACTGGCGGGCGAAGGCGGCGAGGGTCGCGCCCGACACGTCGATCGCTTCCCGGGCGTTCCAGCGATCGCGGCCATTGTAGATGAAGGCGAACGCGAGAATCTCGCCGTTCCTCGCCGTGACGTACCCCGCGAGCGCGATGACGTCGTTCGTCGTTCCCGTCTTCGCGTGGAGGTTCCCGTGTGCGGGCGTGTAGCGCATGCGGTGACGCAGCAGTTCGGACTCGCCGGCTACCGGAAGCGACGCGTGGAAGTCCGCCGCCCACGGCGACCCGTGCGCGTGTGCGAGCAGCTGGACGAGCGACCGAGCGGTCACGCGGTCGAGGGTGGAGAGCCCGCTGCCGTCGGCGGCGTAGACATCCTCGGCGGACCCGCCGACCTTCTCGGCCATGAACTTCTGGAGCAGCGTGTTCCCCAGCGCGGCCGAGCCCACGCGGTCGGGACTGGCGGCAAAGGCGACGTCGCGGAAGAGCAACTCGGCGACATGATTGATGCTCTCGCGGTTCATCACGGCGGCGAGCCGCGTCAGCGGCGGCGAGGCGAGCTGCGCGACGGGGACCGCTTCGGGCGGCGTCGGAGCGATTCTCACCTGGCCATCTACCGTCACGCCCTGCGCGGCGAGCGCTGAGCGCAGGGTCCCGGCCACCCACGGCGCCGGGTCGTCGATGACGACGAGGTACGCGCGCGTTCCTGCACGTGACCCGATCCATCCGCGAACGTCGATGCGTCCGTCAGTGAGACGCCGAATCGTCAGCTTGGCGCCTTTACTCCCCGCAACGACGCGCGAGTTATTGATGACGGGGACCGTGCTCGATGGCGGGTCCAGACTGACGGATGTGCCGCTGGCGTGCGGCGTGATCACGACGGTCGCGAGGTTCTCGTTCATCGAGAGCGCCGACACACGCGCAGCGTACCCGGCCTCGAGGTATCGCGGGAGCCATCCGTCCGGCACGCGCTGCTGTTCGAACGCGGTCGCATCGGCGATGAGGTCGCCGGTCACTCGCCTGATGCCGCTCGTGGCGATCATGCGCGCGAGCGTCGTCATCGGTCCTTCGGCTGGCGCACGCCAGAACCGCGTGGAAAGCCCGGGATCGCCGCCCCCGCGGAGCACGAGGTTGCCATTGAGCGTGCCGTCGGGGCCG
>DASURJ010000958.1:0-6815 GCA_036280115.1 Gemmatimonadaceae bacterium | reverse complement strand
ACCTACGTCTTCGCGGGCTGGGGCCATTTCACCGCGCACTCGCGCGAGTTGGTCGCCGATCGCGTCTATCGAGTCGCGCGAGCGGCCTGGCCGCGCAACCCCGGGCGGCGTGCCTTCGGTCGATCTCGAGCACATGGCTCTCCATTCACGCCTGCACGGTAGATACGACGAATCACCATCCGTCCGCCAGAGCGTCAATGGACTCCATCGAGACCGTACGGCAGCGATGCCGCACGTCATCACGCGGCTCATCAGATCGCCGGCGTCGGCGTACCTGTAGTTCCTGATCGTCGGCTGGGAATGCGTGCACATCGCCATCGACGACGCCACCCGCCTGGCCTACGCCGAAGTCTTGCCCGACGAAAAGGCCACCACCGCGATCGCGTTCCTGGGCCGCGGCGTGGCCTTCTATCGCCGGCACGGCATCACCGTCGAGCGATTGATCACCGACGGATGTCGCTTCTATGTCAACTGCGGCGTGCCGGTGGGCCGGTTGCAGTGGATCGTGATGACGCGCTTCGGACGGCTTGGAGTGCTGGTGGGGATGGTGGTCTGCGGGTCGGGTGTAGTAGGTGCCAGACCCGGCGGGCGAGGTGGCGTTTGAGGCAGCGGATGGCTTCGCGGCGGGTCTTGCCTTCGGCTTGGCGGCGGGCGAGGTAGGCGGCGCTCTCGGGGTCCAGGCGGCCTTTGGTGACGGCGAGGCGGTGCAGCGCGCAGTTGATCTGGCGGTTGCCGCCGTGGTCGAGCGGTGACGCTGGGTTCTCCCGGAGGAGGCGGGGATGGGCGCGGTGCCGGCGGCGCGGGCGAGTCTGGCGTCGCTGGTGAAGCGGGTCACGTCGGCGATCTCGCCGAGCGGCTTGGCGGCGGTCAGGACGCCGCAGCCGCGTTCGGCGAGCAGTCGCGGAGCGAGCGCGGCGACGAGCGTGCCGAGTTCGGCGTGGAGCTCGTTGATGGCGCGAGTGAGCTCGCGGATCCGGCGTAGTTCGTCGCGGGCGATGCGGACGCGCGCGCTCTGCTCGGCGCGGCCGAGGCGTGCCGCGATGCGGGTCTGCCAGCCCGTGGCGGTCAGAGCGCGCAGCGGGATCGTGGTTTCGGGCCAGAGGTCGTGTAGGTGCCAGCGCAGGTCGTTGCTCAGTGCGGTCCGTTTGGGCAATGAGGCGTTCGCGGTGATCGACAAGCAGGCGAACGTCGAGTTCGGGTCCGGCGAGTTGCGCGACGGGCAGCGTGTCGAGGCCCTCGCGCAGTGCCGCGCGCGCGATCGCGACGGCGTCGATGGCGTCCGACTTGCCGCGTTCGCGGGCGGCGTTGCGCTCGCGAACAGTGAGCTTGGGCGCGACGCGAACGACGGCTTCGCCGTGGGCGAGCAGGAAGCGCTCGAGCGCGCCGGACACGTGCCGGCAGTCTTCGATCGCCCACACGCGCGCGTTGCCGCGGCCGCGCGCCCAGCTGAGTAGCGCCTCGAAACAGCGCCGTCGCGCCGGGACGGTCCGCTCGTCGAGCATCCGCCCGCTCGCTGCCTCGACCGCGGCGAGCGTGTGCGACCGCTTATGCGTGTCGGCGCCGATCACGATCATCGCCTTCGACCCTCCTCC
Source organism: Gemmatimonadaceae bacterium (assembly GCA_036280115.1). Taxonomy (GTDB): domain Bacteria; phylum Gemmatimonadota; class Gemmatimonadetes; order Gemmatimonadales; family Gemmatimonadaceae; genus JAJKIV01. The sequence continues at coordinate 5,223 of DASURJ010000958.1, read as the reverse complement.
GATTGCAGTGCTGGGATCGGATCGCCGGCGGACAGTTCTCAGTTCAAAAGCACGGTGGCCACGCATCTATCAGGTCACGCCAGTGATCCTCGGGCGGTGGCGGGCGACACGACATCAGCGAGTCAGATCAAGATCGATCGACAGAAAGTCAACGAGTCAGCCCGTCACCGATCCGAGGACCTACCCGGACGTGCCGGACGCCATCGCCCAGCATCGGGGACCCTTGCACTGAGAAAGTCAAGTGTGGCGTGCGATCCTCCTGGGTGGGTGCGGGTGACTGACGAAGCGAAGCGCAGGCCTTGGGGCTACGGAGTCTGCCGCGCGGCTTTGCCCTTCGAGGGCCTTTGCGATGCGCGCCCCGGTGTCGCGCCCGCACCCGCTCCTGGCGGGCCGTGGCTTGCCAGTCGGTGACGAACCGGCGGTAGGCGGCCGCGCGCAGCGGGCCCGACGTCCGCGAATGCCGGCGGGTCGGGGCACAGGTCTTCACGTTCGGCGGCGTAACCTCGTCCGAGGTGAGCGTCAGGCGCTGACGCTGTCGAGAGGAGAAGCGGTGGACGAAGAGGTCTTCAACATGTCGCTGCGGAAGTTTCTCAAGACGTTGGGCGTGACCGCTCAGCGAGAGATCGAACTTGCGGTCCGCGAGCAACTGGACGGAGGTGACCTTCAGGGCAACGAGACGCTCGACGCGACCGCGACGGTAACGGTTGCCGGCTTGTCCCGCGATGTGGTCGTGAGCGGGCAGATCGCGCTCGAGTAGCGCGCCTCCGGGGCGAAGCAGCCGGCAAACACGCGGTCCGCCGATGAGCCACATGCAGCGACACCACGCCGTGCGGTGCTCCCGTCGGCGTTGTTGCCGAACTGCGAGCCGGCGGACCGATGCTCGTGGCTACGCGGTGCTCACGGCTCCCAGTGATACGGAAGGAACTTGCCGTCGAGCGTGATGCGCACCCTCGGGCCGGCGTCCGTTTCGCGCCGCTCGAGTGCGAGGTTGAAGGTGATCGCGCTCATGATGCCGTCGCCGAAATCCTCATGAATCAGCGCCTTGAGCGCCGGTCCGTACACCTGGAGGACTTCGTACAGGCGGTAGATCGTCGGATCGGCCGGCGGGAGCGTGTCGAACGAGCCGCGCGTCGGGATCTCCTGGAGCACCGCGGCTGCGTCGTCGGATAACTCGAGCAGGCTGCTCACGGCCGCGGCCCGCTCCGCGCTCAGGGGATGCTGGCCGTGCAGCGCAGCCGTCAGCCAGACGCGATCGGCGCCGACGTGCTCGGCGATCTGCGTGAATGACAGTCCCTTGCGGCGCTTTGCCTCAAGGATCTCCGCGGTGACGTCGCGGCGCTCCATGTCCGGCCTCCTCGGGTCGAGTGCACCCGAAATGATCGCGCGTCCGCCAGCCCGCTTCGCGGTCGGCCCTCGCCCGGAGCGCTATGAGCCTGGTCCACTTGTGCGCCCGCGGCGCGTGCTCGATCGCCACTGGATATGGTCGGGAACGTCGGGTGGCCGCCCGGTGCGAACTGCGGGGCCGCCGTGTCTGTGATCCGTTGGAGCGCCGATCCAGGGGGCCTCGTATGCGTCGTCCGATCACACTGTTCACGGGCCAGTGGGCCGACCTCACGCTCGCGGACTTGGCCGAGAGAGCCGCGCGCTGGGGATTCGACGGGCTGGAGCTCGCCTGCTGGGGCGACCACTTCGAGGTTCACCGGGCGCTTCGTGAACCGGACTATCTCTCCGATAAGCGGGGCCTCCTCGAGCGCCATGGCTTGGCGTGCTACGCCGTGTCGACGCATCTTGTCGGTCAGGCCGTATGTGACCCGCTCGACGAGCGCCATCGCAATTCGCTGCCCGCGGAGGTGTGGGGTGACGGCGACCCCGAAGGCGTGCGCAATCGGGCAGCAGAACGGATGAAGGACACGGCCCGCGCTGCTGCGGCCTTCGGCGTGGACGTGGTCGTCGGCTTCACCGGTTCGGCGATCTGGCATCGCTTGTACGCGTTCCCGCCCCCGGACTGGGACGTCGTCGAACGCGGCTATGAGCAGTTCGCCGAACGCTGGAGCCCGATCGTCGACGTCTTCGAGCAAGAGGGCGTGCGCTTCGCGCTGGAGGTCCACCCGACCGAGATCGCCTACGACTTCGTGACGACCGAGCGCACGCTCGACGCCATCGGGCGCCGGCCGGGCTTCCGGCTGAACTTCGACCCGAGCCACATGGTCCCGCAATTCCTGGACTCGGCGCTGTTCGTCGAGGAATTCGGCGACTACATCGTCCACGTCCACATCAAGGACTCGCGGCGACGTCTGGACGGGCGCCGGTCGATCCTGGGATCGCATCTGGATTTCGGCGACCGGCGCCGCGGCTGGGACTTCGTCTCGGCGGGACGCGGGGACGTCGACTTCGAGGCGCTGATCCGCGCACTCGGTGACGTGGGCTACCGCGGCCCGTTGTCGATCGAGTGGGAAGACTCGGCGATGGACCGCGAGAACGGCGCGCAGGAGGCGCTGCGCTTCATCCGTGGCGTCGACTTCGAGCCATCACAGCTCACGCCAATGGGCCAACTGGGCGCAGACGCGACGGCCGACTGAACGAGGAGCGTAAGAGACAGCGGCACCCTTCAAGTCGCCGACCTCGTCCCCACCGATGGATTTCTGACCCTCGACGTATCTCTGCCGTCAGAGGGGCGGTGTCCGCCTCGGAATACGACCAGAGACGAGGACCGGATGACCATGCAGTTGCCCCCGATCGTGTCGGCACAGGAGTGGAAGGCGGCGCGAGAGGAACTGCTCGTCGAGGAGAAGGAGCTGACCCACGCGCGCGACGCGCTGGCCGCCAAGCGCCGCCGGATGCCGAGGATGGCCGTCGAGAACGACTATGAGTTCGAGGGCCCGAACGGCCCCGCGAGCTTGCTCGACCTGTTCGAAGGACGTCGGCAGCTGATCGTGTACCGCTTCTTCTTCGAGCCGGGCGTCCACGGTTGGCCCGAGGGCGGCTGCCCGGGCTGTTCCTGGGTCGCCGATCAGATCACGCACCCCGCCCACCTGAACGCCCGCGACACCACGATTGCGCTGATCTCGCGTGCCCCGCAGCCAGACATCGAGCGCTGGAAGGCCCGCATGGGCTGGGAGCGCCTTCCGTGGTACACGCTCACCGACGACTTCGACACCGACTTCGACGTCTCCGAGTGGCACGGCACCAACGTCTTCTATCGCGACGACGACGATCGGATCTTTCGGACCTACTTCGTCGACGGCCGCGGCGATGAGGCGCTGGGCGGCACCTGGGCCTACCTGGACATCACCGCGCTCGGGCGCCAGGAGGACTGGGAGGACTCGCCCGAGGGGTACCCGCAGAGCCCCGCGAACGTGTGGTTGAGGCGGCACGACGAGTACGACGAGCCGGCCGGCTCAGAGGCGGCGGAGGCGATGGCCGTGCAGGTCGAGCGCGGCCGGGCCGCGGGGCAGACGAAGAGCGGGCGCTGATGTTCTTACCCGTCGAACGACCGCAAAGGCAGTAGCCATGAGCTCGGCACCCCCCCGAACACGCAAGAGGACGACGACCGGCTGGGTAGTCGCCCTGACCGCGATCGGGTCGTTGATGGCGGCCCTCGACACGCTGGTGGTGTCGACGTCACTGAGCACGATCCGCCTCGATCTGGGCGCCTCGATCGAGGACTTGGAATGGACGGTCAACGCCTACAACCTGAGCTTCGCGGTGTTGCTGATCACAGCCGCTGCTCTCGGCGATCGCTACGGCCGCCGGGTCTTCTACGCGATCGGGTTGGGTCTGTTCGCCGCAGCCTCGGCGGCGGCCGCGCTCGCGCCCAGCGTCGGCTTCCTCGTGGCGGCCCGGGCCGCCCAGGGGGCCGGCGCGGCGCTGGTGCTGACGCTGGGGCTGACGCTCTTGACCGCTGCCTTCCCGCCCGAGAAGCGAGGAGCGGCGATCGGCCTGTTCAGCGCGGTCACCGGTATCGCCGTCGCGCTCGGCCCCCTCGTGGGCGGCGCGATCGCCGAGGGCATCGACTGGACGTGGATCTTCTGGCTCAACGTGCCGATCGGCTTGGCCGCGATCCCGCTCGTGCTCAGGAAGGTCGAGGAGAGCTACGGCGGGGACACCGGTCTCGACATCCCGGGCCTGACGCTGATCAGCGCGGGTGCCTTCGCGCTGGTCTGGGGTCTCGTGCGCGGAAACTCCGTCGGGTGGGACAGCGTCGAGATCGTTGGAGCGCTCGCGGCCGGCGCGGTTCTGGTGGCGGCGTTCCTCGCCTGGGAGCTGCGGGCGGCGGAGCCGATGGTGCCGATGCGCTTTTTCCGCTCTCGCGCGTTTTCGGCGGGCAACGCGGCGATCTTCTTCACCCTCGCTTCCCTGTTCGGCGCCGTGTTCTTCTTCGCGCAGATGCTGCAGACGGCGCTCGGCTACGGACCGCTCGACGCGGGCCTGCGGTTGATGCCTTGGACCGTCACCTTCATCACGGTCGCCCCCGTCGTCGGCAACCTCGTGGACCGTGTCGGCGAGCGTCCGTTTATGGTCGCGGGGCTCTCGCTGCAGGCGGTGGCGATGGGATGGATCGCGGTGATCGCTGACTCCGGGCTCACTTACTCGGAGTTCCTGCTTCCCGCGATCCTCGCCGGCGTCGGGGTCTCCATGGCGATCCCCGCGGCGCAGAACTCGGTGGTCGGGTCGTTCTCCGTCGAGGACATCGGCAAGGCCGCCGGCGCCAACAGCATGATGCGCGAGCTCGGCGGCGTCTTTGGGGTCGCCGTGGCCGCCGCGGTGTTCTCGGGCGCCGGCAGCTACGCCTCGCCCGGTGGGTTCCTCGACGGGTTCGCGTCAGCGGTCGCCGTGCTCGCAGGCTTCTCGGCGCTTGGGGCGATCGTCGCCCTGGCCCTGCCGGGCCGCCGTCCCACGGCCCGCCCGCTCCCCGTCGGTCGGGCTCCGGCCTTCGAGAGCGCGGGTGGAAGCCGATCACGCTGATGACGCCTCCTCGCTTCAACCCGGTGGTTCACCTCGAGCTCCACACGGGTGACCTGCCGCGGGCCCGCGACCTCTACACGGAACTGTGCGGCTGGCGGCAGGAACGGATCACCACCCCGTCTGGCTGCTACCTCTCCCTCGAGCTCGGCGACGGGCTCGAGGGAGGGATCGTCGAGTGTTCCGTCCGAGGCCCGCTCTGGTTGCCGTACGTCGAAGTCGACGAGATCGCCGTGGCCACCGACCGGGCCCGCACGCTCG
>DASURJ010000957.1:0-7578 GCA_036280115.1 Gemmatimonadaceae bacterium | reverse complement strand
TGAAGAAGACGGACACCATCGCCAAGCTTCGGCTGCTGCTCGTGGAGCCGGCGGCACGCGGCCAAGGGCTGGGCCACCGGCTGGTGGACGAGTGCATTCGTTTCGCCCGCCTCGCGCGCTACGAGCGCATCACCCTCTGGACCAACAGCGTGCTCCACGCCGCCCGGCGCATCTACGAGCAGGCTGGCTTTCAGCTGGTCGCCGAAGAGCCGCACGCCCTCTTCGGCCCGAACGAGCTCGGCCAGACCTGGGAGCTTGCCCTGTAACCGTTGCTTTTCGGAGTTTGTTCGGCCATTGTGTTCCGTCCGTGGGCTGACGGAGGATGTGATGCGCGAGCTCGACCTGGCCGAAAAGCTGGAGATCCTGATGTCGTTGGCGACGGAGGACCGCGAGGGCCCTCCGGAGGCGAATCGGGTCCTTCCGCCCCGGTTGCGTCATGCGGGGGACGCCGGCGCCCTGCGCCCGCTCAACATTCGCGTCCTGCGCGGCAGCGGTCGCCCGATGCGACTCCTGCGCATCCTCATGACGAACGCGTGCGCGCTGAACTGTCATTACTGTCCCATGCGCCGCGACCGGGAGATGCGGCGGACTCTGCTCAAGCCCGAGGAGCTCGTGCGCATCTTCCTCGGGGCGCTGCGGCGTAACTGGTGCGAGGGGCTGTTCATAACGACCGGCATCCCTGCCCGACCGGAGAAGGTGACGGACGATCTCATCGCCGTCCTCGAGATGTTGCGGAACACGCATCGCTTCGCGGGCTATATCCACGTGAAGCTGGTGCCCGGCGCGGACGCCGCGCAGGTGGAGCGCATCACGGCGCTGGCGACCCGCGTGTCGGTGAACCTCGAAGCCGCGTGCGGCGACACGCTGGAGCGGATCGCTCCGGAAAAGCAGCTCGCACGAACGCTTGTCACGCTCGAGCGCGCGCGCCGAGTGGTGGTGCAGTCCAGGGAGGAAGAGCGGGCCGGGCGTCCGCGCGACGGGCGGCAGCCCGGCGGCGTTGCGGGCATGACGATGCAGTTCGTCATCGGCGCCACACCCGACTCGGACCGCACCATCCTCGACCGCGTGACGGGGCTCTACGCGGGCGGCGGCATTCACCACGCACACTTCAGCGCATTCCGCCCGATTCGCGATACGCCCATGGAAGGCGCCCCGGCGGCGCCGGCACTCCGAGAGCACCGGTTGTACCAGGCGGACTGGCTGCTGCGGGAGTACGGCTTCGCGCCGAACGAGGTCGTCTACGGCGACGACGGCAACCTGCCACTCGCCGTAGACCCCAAGACCGCGTGGGCGCTCGCGAACCCGGACCTCTTTCCGGTCGAGGTGCAGACCGCGGGCTACGAGCAGCTCCTGCGCGTTCCGGGCATCGGCCCGCGCTCGGCGCGCCGGATCGTCGACGAGCGTGGGGCGGCGGTGATTCGTGGGCTCGCGGACCTCCGCCGCGCCGGCGTCGTGACCACGCGCGCCGCGGGCTTTCTCACGTTAGGCGGGCGGCGCCTGCAGTCGGTACGCTGGTCCCAGCAGCTCGGCTTCTGGCGGCCGGAGGACCCGGCCGGCACCCGGCACGAGGTGTATGACTTCAGCCCCGGGACATTCCGATGAGTCAGGGGTCAGAGTCCTAACGCATCGTTTTGTTGCGTGAGGGTCGGAGCTTCGTTGCCGGTCGCTGCCGGGCGCGTCAGCGCTGCGACACGTCAGGGGCTGCGACACGTCAGGGGCTCCGACACGTCGGGCGGTCCCACCCGTCAGGGGGTCCGACAGATCAGTCGCGCGTCGCCGATCGGAGCACGCGCTGTGGGCGCGCACGGCGGGCGAGGAGGCGTCCAATGTCCGCGCGAAACCGCGAGCTGCCGAGCGCCCACCCGGTGTTGGTAGCGCTCCGGATTTCGGCGATCAGGTCCTCATCCAGCTCGGCCCCGAAGAACGCACGGTACGCAGCGCGACGCGCGGAGGCGTTGACACCAAGCTCACGATACTGGGGATGCGGCGTCACGAGCGGATCGCGTGTGCCGAACGCGTTCGCCCGGTGGCTCGACCAGCGGTAGTCGCCGGGCTTTTCGACGAGCCCCGCTCGCACAGGGTTGAGCTCGATGTAGCGGTAGCAGGCGAAGAGATATCGCTCGCATTCGACGAGCGTCGCTTTGTGCCGCCCTTCCCAGAGCGTCCCGGTGCGGCCGTACGCGTCGTTGAAGTAGCGAACGAATCGCCTGCCGACCGATTGCATCACCATGCTGATGCCCCCTGGCTCGGACGGCGTGATGAGCAGGTGAGTGTGGTTGGTCATGAACGCGTACGCGTGGACGCGGCACTCGTACCGGGCGCAGGCAACCACGAGACACTCTCGGTAGAACTCGTAGTCGGCGTCCCTGGCAAAGATCGCTGCCCGGTTGTTCCCACGCTGAATGACGTGTTGCGGCATCCCGGACGCCGCATACCGTGGTTGACGCGCCAAAGCCACCTCCCGGTAGGGGAATTCGTGCCGCCGGGCGGCGTCGGTCGGTTACGCGACGGCGCGCCTTCGACGGCGGACCCACGACACGATGGCCGCGACCACACCGCTAATCGACATCATTCCAACGCCGAGTGCGGCTTACGAACGCGTTGCGAACCGAGGGCCGGCGTGTCGCGAATCACGGAGTGGATGTGACGCACGGGGGTATGGCGTCTCGGCGAGCGACTTCTGCGGTGCAGAGCCCGGCGCGGCGGAGCCACCGCCCCCGCCGCGTTCGACGCGGGATTTCGATGCGTTAGGACTCTGACCCCTGAGGTGTCGTTGTGGCTCCGACCAAGGCCAAAAGCTCGCGGTACCACCGCTCGGTATCCGCCAGGCGTGGCTCGAAGCCCACACACCCCCAGATCACGCTCAGCGTCGCGCGGGTGTCCGCGTTGGTCTTCGTGCGCTGCGCGTCACGGACCGCGTTCGCGCAGGGGCCGTCCGCGTCGTAGAGGCAGATCAGCCCAGCGAGATCGATCTCCTGCCCCGACGCGTTGAAGACATACGACGCCCCCGCTGGTGCAATCGCGATGCGAAACGGCGGGCGCGCACGATCGAGGTCCACGACGCTGATCGGGAAGCCGCTGTGGAGCGACACGGCGTTGCAGACGTCCACGGCCGGGTTGATCGTCGAGAGCTCGTTCTCGGATGCCGCGCGTACCAGGTATTCCGACGCCGGCTTGCCGCGCCCTGTGGGCTTGTAACCGCCGTGCCGCAGCAGATCACGCACGGCCGTGCGCAGCGCCTCGTCGCGCTGCATCGGGGCGGGAGCGTCGAGTCGAAGGGCATTCGACACGGCCGACGGCGTTGTCAGCGCGCCCAGGGGCGCGGGGAACTCGCTGACAAAGGCAGCGACGCGCAACAACGGGTGTGGGTCGACCTCCAGATTGATGCCGGGCACGGCGTTGCACTCCGGGTCCTCATGGCTGCCGGACGATGGCGAAGTCGAAGCACCCCGCCTCCGTATCTCGCACGTGAATGTAGTCCACGTCCGGCCGCGCCAAGAGACGTGCGACCACATCGTGTGCTTCACCACCACCGACACGCTCCTGAACGCGAAGCGCCCGCCCACGGCCGTAGGCGTTGAACGTGAGTGCGTGCGGGAGCAGATCCCGCGGGAACCCGCCATCCTCCGGATAGCGCTCACACGACTCGGCGTGAATGAAGACCGGTCCCGGGAGCGGAAGCGTCTCCATCCCGTGGAACGCGTCATACGTGAACAGGACGCGGCGCTCCTGCCCGATGTCGAACGTGCGAAGGCACTGCCGACACGGCCCGTAGCCTCTGGCCACCTCGGTGTGTGCGGGATGCCCATACGTCGGCGCGACGCCGGTGGAGCGCACGGCGTCCGCGACGGCGTCCGGCAACGCGATCACCCTGTATCCATTCATGGTTGAAGCTTCTCCGCGGGTGCTGGGTGTTGTGGGGCCGCAGTCGCGGCCCCAGCGCGGAGTATGGGAGCGCCACCCCTCACACGCGACCCGATTCTTGCGCTCTGCAACCGAATGGTTGGTTGGGGGTCAGAGTCCTAACGCATCGTTTTCCCGCGTCGCGGGAAAACGATGCGTTAGGACTTGACCCCCAACCAAGCAACCAACCGCCATGACGAATCATTCGGTTGCCTCCTCGGCGGCGGGCATGGAGGCGAAGAAGTCCTCGCGGAATCGGGGCATGTAGGCGCCCAACAAGTGTTCGACGCGTGCGTGGTCCGGCGACGCCACCACCAGCCCCGCGTGATGCCGCTTCGACAGACGCCAGGCGATCTCCGGATCGTCGTACGCCGCCAGGTCCGGCCACTCCTGACGCGCGAGCGAGATCAGCAATCCGCCGTGGTCCTGCCGCGGGGCCGGGAGCGCGTAGGCCTCGCCGCGGGCGCTCGCGACCTCCACCCGCGCCCATTCGCCCCAGAGGTTCACCCCCGTCGCCGACTCGACGAGCGCGACGATGTTCGCGCCGCCCACGCGCGCGGCCGTCTCGAGAAAGTAGTAGCGCCCGTCCGCGTGCGCACGAATGAACTCGGTGTGCACGGCGCCGCGACTCATGCCTAACGCTGCGACGAGATCGGCGTTCAGACGCAGCAGCGTCTCGGATTCGGCCGACCCGCGACGCATCGTCCGCGTGCAGAACACCCCGCCGCCGTGGTACACGTCGAAGGGCGGGTGGTAATAGCCGTGTACTTCGGCGAACACGACCGCCCCTTCCCACACGATCGCGTCCACATGATACACGTCGCCTGGCACGTATCGCTCCATGAGGTGAAACGACTGCCTGTCACCCAACTGATCGAGGAGCGGCCACAGTTCGTCCGGATGCGTGATCTTTCGAATCCCGATCGCCGACGCCGAATGCCGAGGCTTGAGCAGCCAGGGCGATGGGACGCGTGTCATGAACTCGCGGATGCGCGCGTAATTGATGATGGGCACGAACTCGGGCACGAGGATGCCGCGCTCCTCGGTCTGCATCCGCATCGCGAGCTTGTCGCGGAAAAAGCGAACGTTGCTCTCCCCCATACCGGGCACCCGAAGGTGCTCGCGGAGCGTGGATGCCATCTCGAGATCGAACTCGTCGAGCGCCACGATGCGGTCGATCGTCTCCGTACGCGCGAGCCAGCTCACGCCATGGATCACGTGCTCACGACGCGTCAGATCCGGCATGACGAGCAGGTCATCGAGGCTCTCGCGAGGCCAGTCCAGGTCCCGCAGGGACTCGCGCGTGACCAGGAGCACGCGCGCGCCTTGCCGCTTGCACTCGCGCAGGAAATCGTGCCCCTTGAAGTAGCTGGCGAGACAGAGGATCGTGACGGGCGTTCGAGGCATATGAAGTGCAAAGGGGGCCGAGCGGTGGCGTCTGTAACGATGACCGTCTCCGGCTCGCGCTGACACCCCTTTGGGCAGATATTCCGGGCCCGCGCCTGGCCGCGCGCCCTCATGCGTCTCCCGCCGGCGGTCCACCTCCGACCCCTTCCCGCAGTCCGCCCGACCATGCCTCCGCGCGTCGACAACCTTCGCGAATCGAGTCGCCGTGTCGTGCGGCTCGTTGCGCTCGCGCACCTTGCCGACGCGGCCAGCGCGCGCGACCGGCTCGCGGTCGGCCAGGACACCGAGGCCCTGCACGACTTCCGCGTGGCGCTGCGGCGGTTCCGGAGTTGGGAGCGGGCGTTCCGCGAGTACACGCGCGACGAGCTCTCGAAGAAGCAGCGCCGCAAGCTTCGCGATCTCGCTCGCGACACGGGCGCGAGCAGAGACCTCGAGGTGCACCTCGCATGGCTCGCCGAGCAGCGCGGATCTCTGACGCGGCGTCAGCGGCCGGGGCTCACCTGGCTCCTCGCGACACTCGACCGGGAAAAGGCGGATGCGGACGCGACGCTCGAGCGCGACGTCGACCGGCGGTTCACGCGTATCAAGACTCGGCTCGAGCGCGCGCTGTCGGCGTACCGCGAAACGATCGCGCTGCGAAGCGGCGGCATGCCGTTGCCCGTCGAATCGTTCGCGATGGCACTCGCGCCGCGCGTGCTCGAGCAGGCACGCGCGCTGGGCGAGCACATCGCGCACGTGCACTCGCCGACGGATGAGGCGGAGGCGCACGAAGCACGAATCGCCGCCAAACGACTCCGCTATCTGCTCGAGCCGGTCGCGAAGCTCGTTCCGGGCGCGGGGCTCGTCGTGGAGAGACTCAAATCCCTTCAGGATACACTGGGCGATCTCCACGACGCGCAGGTCTTCGGCGCCGAAGTCGAACGACTCGCCGCGACCCGCGAGCGAGAGGCCGGGACCGGCGGTACACCGGACAACGGGGCGGCATCTGCAACGTCGCGTGGGCCGGCGTTGGCCGACGCGGCGAGGACGCAGGCCTCGTCCGCCGATAGTCCGTCCCCTGAGCCGTTACACCGGAGCACGGGCGAGGCATCTCGCGCGGATCAGACTGGCCGCACTGCGCCATCCGAACGATCGATCACTGGAAGCGGTGAGGAGAGTCCAGACGCCCGGGTAATCGCGTCGTCGGAGCAAAGCGCGACACTCGTCCCGTCCGCGGTCGCCGCCAGCGCAGCGGCGGGGCACGGGCACTCGTCAGCGACAACGTCCGCCGCGCCGCCGCGGCGCGCGCCCGACGTGCGTCCGGGGCTCGCCGCGATTCGTGAGCGCCTCGGTGCGCGCGCGTCATCGGCGTTCATGCGGTTCAGGACGGAATGGTCCGGCGATGCGTCGGCGTCGTTTTTCGCGGACGTGGATTCCGTCGCGGCGACCATCGCGGGCGCGGGGCGCGCAGACGTCGAGATCGAGCGGAAGTACCTGATCCGCGCTGTGCCTGACGAGGCGCGCACCGCCCTGCGCCTCGACATCGACCAGGGATACATCCCGGGCGCTCGCCTTCACGAGCGGATCCGTCGAGTCACAGTGCGCCATCGCTCGCAACCTCCAGAGGTCCGCTACTACCGCACGGTGAAGCTCGGCGATGGGGTGGCGCGCACGGAGATCGAGGAGCCGACGACCGAACTGATCTTCGAGGCGATGTGGCCGCTCACCAAGGGGCGACGCCTGCGCAAGCGGCGCTACGTCGTTCCGGTAGACGGGAAGACCTGGGAGATCGACGACTTCAAGAACCGTGATCTCGTGCTGGCGGAGATCGAGCTCGAGGCCGAGGACGAGCCGGTCACGTTCCCGCCCTGGCTCGCGCCGCTGGTCGAGCGCGAGGTGACGGGGGAAGCGGCGTATCAGAACATCAATTTGGCGAAGTAGCGAGCTCTCAGCAGAGAAATGATGCGTTAGGGGTCAGAGTCCTAACGCATCGTTTCATCGCGTCGCGCGATCGGGCGGACGCGCAGGACGCGGCAGCGACGAACGCGGAGGACGCGGGAACACCTCGCACGCCTCGAGTGGCGGCGCGCAGCGGCCGGTCGGAACGGCGATGACGCGGAACAAGCCGAAACGGCCGGATGACGGCGTTGCACCGACGCCGCGTCGCGCGAGGCCGCGCCGCTTCGGCATCCAGAACGGAGGGGGAGAACGGATGAGGGGATGAGGGGGATGAGAGGGATCGCTCCTCAGCACTCACGCGCCCTCGCGCCGGGGCCGTAACTGATGGGG
>DASURJ010000956.1:0-9478 GCA_036280115.1 Gemmatimonadaceae bacterium | reverse complement strand
TCGCGAGCGTGAGCCCTCCCATTCGGCGCCCGGCGAGAAAATAGTCCTCGCCCGTCAGCTGGCGGCGTGCGAACACGTACGACATGCCGACGATCGCCGCGAGGTAGGCGACGACGATGCCGATGTCGAGGGGGCCGAGTGTGGCTTGCATGTCGGAGCCAATACTGTGTCGCGCGCGGCCGCCCTGCGAGGTTCGCGCGAGAAATGTCCCTGCCGGAACTGGACGGCACGCTGACTGCTCGACATGGTACGCGCGCACGATCCGGGCCGTATGGCCGCGACGAAACTCACCGAGACCGCGATGTCGAGATTCATTCGGCGCCGATACCTGACGGAGCCCGATTACGACCGCATGCCGCTCCAGGTCAAACCCGAGCAGCGCGAGCGGAATATCGAGAAGCTGACCGTCCTGTACGGGGAGCTCGACGCCGGCGTGTACTACTGGGAAGACGAGCGCCTCATGCAGGTGCACCACGCCCACAAGCCGCCCGAGATGATTCGCGGCGACGAGGAGTTCGACCCGCGCGACCGGTTCACCGAAGAAGACGTCGTTGCCATCACGTACGGTGACCTGATCGACAGCCCGAACACGCACCCGCTGCGCGCGCTCTCCATCATCTTCGAGAACCTGTTCCGCGGCGTGTTCAGCACCGTGCACATCCTCCCGTTCTTTCCGTACTCATCGGACCGTGGTTTCAGCGTCATCGACTACGAGCAGGTTGACCCGCGACTCGGGCGGTGGGAGGACATCGCGCGGCTCGGTGACAAGTACCGGCTGATGTTCGACGGCGTGATCAACCACGTCTCGTCCAAGAGCGAGTGGTTCCGCGAATTCCTCAATCGCAACCCGAACTACGAGGACTTCTTCGTCAGCTTCGAGTCGCCGCAGGCGATCAGCCCGGACCACCTGCGGCTCATCCTGCGCCCGCGCACGAGTAGTCTGCTCACGGAATACCAGACGCTACATGGCCCGCGGTGGGTCTGGACGACGTTCAGTCCCGACCAGATCGACCTCAACTTCCGCAGTGAGAACGTCCTGTTCAGCGTCCTCGGGGTGCTGCTGTACTACCTGCGTCGTGGCGCGGACATCATCCGGCTCGACGCGGCGACGTACCTCTGGCGCGAGCTCGGGACGACGAGCGCCCATCTGCCGCAGACGCACGCCCTCGTGCAGCTCTTCCGCGCGGTCCTCGACGTGGTGTCACCGCGCGCCGCCCTCATCACCGAGACCAACGTCCCGCACGAGGACAACATCAGCTATTTCGGCGACGGCACGAACGAGGCGCACATGGTCTACAACTTCGCCTTGCCGCCGCTCGTGCTGTGGACGTTTCATTCCGGGAACTGGACGCGCCTCGCCGAGTGGGCGACCACCATCGTGCCGCCGTCGGAGTTCACGACGTTCCTCAACTTCCTCGATTCGCACGACGGGATCGGCCTGCTGCCGGTGGCCGACCTCCTGACCCCCGCGGAGCGGCAGCAGCTCGTCAAGCGCACCATGGACCACGGCGGGCTGGTGTCATACCGGGCGGCGGGCGACGGGACGCAGAGCCCGTACGAGTTGAACATCCCGTGGTACAACGCGCTGAACGACGTGGACTCGGGCGAGCCGGACGAGCTGCAGATCGCACGGTTCCTCGCCTCCCGGGCGATTGCGTTGGCGCTCGTCGGCGTGCCGGCCATCTATCTCCCCAGCATCGTCGGCACGTACGTCACGTCGGACTACAAGGTCAACGAGCGCGACCCGCGGAGCATCAACCGGAACACGATCCGCGTGCAGGAGCTGCTGGAGCAATTGAGCTATCCGGACTCGCACGCATCGCGGATCCTCGAGCAGTTCGTCCATCTGATCCAGACCCGCACGCGAATTCGCGCGTTTCACCCGTCGGCCGGGCAGCAGGTCGTGATGACCAATCCGGCCGTGTTCGCGGTTCTTCGCCGCGCGCGCACCAGCGGCGAGTCGATATTAGCCCTCACCAATGTGACGGCGACGGCGCAGGAGTTGCTGCAACCCCTGGCCGAGCTCGGCGAGAGCGCTACGCTCTGGCGCGATGTACTGGCCGACCGCTTCATCCGCGCCGAGCAGGACATCCTGCGCGTCCCCCTCGACGCGTACGAAATCATCTGGCTCGAACCGTATCGCGGTTGACGTACACCGCGTCACGCCGTACGTCGGGAGACCCGCAACGCACGGCGCGACCTTTCCGAGGGGCTCATGGGCGATTTCTTCCAGACGGGCGTCGTCACGACGCTGCACCGCCTGAACCGCGATCCCGAGGGCGACGAGCTCATCGAAGCCGAGCTCGTCGCCATCTCGGACCACAACCGCATCGGCCTCGTCCTGCCCGCGTTGTACGTGGAGTTCCAGCACCCGGCCATGCAGCGAATCGTGGACGAGCTGAGAACGGTGCGGTATCTCCAGCGCATCGTCGTCGCCATCGGCGGTTGCACGCGCGACGAGTACCTGCACGCGGCGTCGTTCTTCAAGGACTTCCCGACACCGGTGACCGCGCTCTGGATGGAGCACCCGCGCATCGAGGGGCTCTTCAGCATGCTCGATGATCAGGGGATCGGCGCCGGAGGCCCGGGGAAGGGGCGAACGTGCTGGTTCTGCTACGGCTACCTGCTCGCGCGTGAAGACGTCGACGTGATCGCCCTCCACGACTGCGACATCCGGAACTACGAGAAGGGACTGCTGACGCGTCTCTGTTACCCGGTCGCGAACCCGAACCTCGGTTTCGAATTCTGCAAGGGATTCTACGCGCGCGTATCGAACACCATGCACGGCCGCGTCACGCGGCTCTTCTTCACCCCGCTCGTGCGCGCGCTCATCACGCTCGAGCCGACGACGCCGTTCCTCCGCTACCTCGACAGCTTCCGGTATGCGTTATCCGGCGAGTTCGCGATGCGCGCCGACCTCGCGCGCGTGAACCGCATCCCGAGCGACTGGGGGCTCGAGGTCGGCGTGCTCGCCGAAGTGTACCGCAACTGCGCGCTCGCGCGGATCTGTCAGGTGGACATCGCTGACAACTACGAGCACAAGCATCAGGTGCTGTCGGAGGGAGACCCGAGCGCCGGGTTGCGCCGGATGACGCTCGAGATCGCGAAGAATCTCTTCCGGACGCTCGCCGCGCAGGGGTGCGTGCTCGGCGACGCGGAGTTCCGGACGCTGATGGTGCACTACCAGCAGCTCGCGCAGGACTCGATCAACAAGTACTACGCGGATGCGATGCTGAACGGGCTGCGCTTCGACCGCCACGCCGAGGCGACGGCGGTGTCGGCGTTCGCGGAGAGTCTGCGCGAAGCGGCGGGCGCGTACAACGAGAACCCGCTCGCGTTGCCGATCATCCCGAACTGGAACCGCGTGCTGCATGCGATACCGGGGTTCTTCGATCTGATTCTCGATGTCGCGGAAGATATGGAGATGACGAGCGCATGATCGGCGCGCGGAGCTGCCAGCTGGCAGGCCAGCTGGGAGCTGGCAGGTTGCTAGCTGCAGCTCCGAGCTGGAAGGCTCCTGACAGCGGCTGGCAGCTGGCTGCCAAGCAGGGGGCCCAGCGACACCGCCAGCCACTACACTGGGGGTCAGAGTCCTAACGCATCGTTTCATCTCGTCGCGCCATCGGGCGGTCGCGGAGGGCGCGGCAGGGGCGGACGCGGGACGGGCCGCGGAGAACACCTTGCGCGCCTCGGGTGCCGCGTGGCGGGCCGGTCGGAACGGCGATGACGCGGATGACGCCGAAACGGCCGGATGAGGGGACGCGTCTCGAGCCACGTCCGGCATCCAGAACGGAGGGGTGAAACGGATGAGGGGATGAGGGGATGAGCGACATCATCCTACGTAGATCAAAGCTCCGCTCGCCGGAACGTGACTGAAGGGGGAACGGCTCCCCGGGATGTCACTCGCCCCGGGAGCAGTTCCCCCTCGCTTCCCGGCTCTGGAGAGCGGGCGCGTGAGCGTTGAGGAGCGATCCCCCTCATCTTCTCATCCCCTCATCCGTTCCCCCCTCCGTTCTGGATGCCGAAGCTGCGCGGCCTCCCGCGACGCGGCGTCGGTGCAAAGCCGTGATCCGGCCGTTTCGGCTTGTCCGGCGTCATCGCCGTTCCGACCGGCCCGAGCGCGCCGTGCCGTACGCCGAGGTGGTCTTTGCTGATAGCAGTTAGCTGATGGCTGCTAGCTCTCTCTCAACACCTCCACCGGATCCACCGCCGTCGCTCTCCGTGCCGGCGCGTAGCTCGCCAGCGCGCCGATCGCGACCAGCAGCATCGTCACCGCCGCGAGTGTGAGCGGGTCCGTTGGTGTCACACCGAAGAGGAGCGACTGCATCACCCGCGTCGTCGCGAGCGCCGCGGCGAGACCGATCGCGATCCCGACCACCGCGACGCGGAGTGACTGCGCCACCACCATGCGCCCCACCTGGCTGGCCTGCGCGCCTAACGCCATGCGCACGCCGATCTCGGCGCGACGCTGATTGACCGTGTACGAGATCACACCGTAGATCCCGACGGCGCTGAGCACCAACGCCATGCCGCCGGCAACGGCGAGGAGGAGCATCGCGAACGTCGTCCTGGCCATCGATCTCGTGATGACCGTCTCCATCGTCTGGATGTTGGCCACGGGCACCTCCGGGTCGAGCGCCGTCACCACCTGACGCGCCGCCGCCGCCACTGAGAGGGGGTCGCCCAGGGTCGTGCGAATCGCGACCGTGACGTTCATCGGAGGCGACCACAGTGGCGCGCCGGGAATGGGGACCATTGGGTAGTAGGCGATCTCCGGTGGCTCCTCGTGGAGGCCATGCGTGAGCACGTCACCCGTGACGCCCACCACGTGATACCACGGCGCCGCGAACCCGTTAGGTCGGAGTCGCTTCCCGATGGGGTCCTGGCCGGGCCACATCCGCTCGGCGAACGCCTTGCTCACCACCACCGCGCCCGTCATCGACTCGACGTCCGTCCAGGTCGGCGTGCGCCCGCGAACCGCGATTCCCATGGTCTCGAAGTAGCCCGGTGATGCGATGACGACACCGAGGCAGGGTGCAGTCTGCCCCCGGCCCCGTGTTTCGATGAACGCGAGCGCGCACATGTCCCCATCCTTCATGGGGAGAGAACGGGTGACGCCAACGTTCGTGACCCCGGGAAGCGTGGCGAGACGCGACGCGAGCTCGCGGTAGTAGCGGAAGGCGGTGAGGTAGCCCTCGGGTCCGGGAACCGTGTTCCCGTAGCGCGACCACGGCAGTGCCACCTCGAACGTCAGGAGGCCGGACGTGTCGAGCCCCGGTTGCACCGACCGGAGGCGCTGGAAGCTGCGCAACATGAGTCCCGCCGCCACGAGCAGGACGACAGCGAGCGCCATCTGGGCAACGATGAGCGCCGACCGTGCGCTCAGCTGGCCGCGGGACGCCGTCTGGCCGCGACCGCCCTCGCGGAGCGTCGAGAGGTCGGTCTGCCCGCCGGCGAGCGGCGTGAGCGGCAGGAGCCCGAGCGCGACGCCGGTGCCCAACGACACGGCGAACGCGACGGCCACCGGACGCCATCCGAGCGACAGCTCCGCCAACCGCGGCACGGACGGGGGGTCGAGCGCGATCAGGAAACGCACAGCGCCGTACGCGAGTGCCACGGCGAGCGCCCCGCCGAGAAGCGTCAGCAGGATACTCTCGGCGAGATAGTGACCGGCGAGCTGCGCGCGATCCGCGCCGAGCGCGGACCGAATCGCCACCTCGCGACGGCGCGACTCCGCGCGAACGAGGAACAGGTTCGCGACGTTCGCGCACGCGATGAGCAGCACGATCGACACGGCGCCGAGCAGGACCCATAACGTCCGGCTCATGCCGCCGATCACCGTGTCGCGGAGGGGAGTCACGAGGACGCCGAACCGCGTATCCGTCATGAACGATGCGCTGTAGGCGCCCGGAAAGACCTCCGGCAGTCGACTCGTCAGGCGGGCGGCCTCTGCCTGCGCGGCGTCGACGGTGACGCCGGGTGCCAGGCGCGCGACCGCATTGAGGTAGTGCGAGTTGACCGCAGGTGCATCGGGGTCGAGCTCGAGCGGCCGCCAGATCTGCACCTGATGACCGGGCAGATGCAGTCCCGGCGGCGCGATGCCAATGACCTGCGTCGCGCTCGACCCCAGGTTCACCGTCCGGCCGACGATGCCCGGATCGGCGTTGAAGCGCTGGCGCCAGTAGTCGAAGCCGAGCATGGCGACGGGCGCAGCGTTCGGCCGCGTATCCGCGGCCGTGAAATCGCGACCGAGGTACGGTCGCGCGCCAACGACGTCGAGGAAGTTGTCGCTGACCGCGGCCGCGCGTGCCCGCTCGGCGCCGTCGTTCGTCACGAGCGTCGCCTCGGTCCGGTTGTACGCCGCGATATCGGCGAGCGCCCGGGAGTTGTTGCGGAAGAAGTAGTAGCCGGCGACCGACATGTGCCACCGTGCGCCGGCCTCGACCCCGGGCACGGGATGGTCGATGTAGACGAGTCGATCGGCGGTCGGGTAGGGAAGCGGACGGAGCACGACCGCGTCCAGCAAGGTGTAGATCGCGGTGGTCGCGCCGATGCCTAACGCAAGCGTGCCAACGACCACGGCGCTGAAGGCCGGCCGCTGGACCAGCCCGCGCAGGGCATGCCGAACATCCCGGGCGATGGCGGCTCGCCACTCCGTGAACTCTCGCCGTCGGTGCGTCATGGCGTCGATCTCCTCACACTCGTCGCGTACAGAGGTTACGTCCCCGAACCGCTCGAACACTTCGCGTTCCGCCGCGTCGCGGGAGAGGCCAGCCGCGACCAACTCCTCGACGCGTTCCTCGATGTGGAAGCGGAGCTCGCGGTCGATCTCGGTCCGAAGCCGGCGCCGCGATTGTGGCAGCCGGAACAGCTTCGGTCGCCCGTGTTCGCCGGGTGTCACCGCGCCCCCTCGGCCGTGATCACGAGGTTGACTGCTTCGGTATACCGTGACCACTTCGACAGCTCGGTTGCCAGCTGCCGGCGTCCGGCGGGCGAGAGCGTGTAGAACTTCGCTTCCCGGTTTCGCTCGGTATAACTCCACTCGGCCTCGAGCCACCCTTTCTGCTCCATGCGATGGAGCGCGGGGTAGAGCGCGCCTTCGGTGATCTGCAGCCGTCGTCCGGTGACGTGTTCGATCCGGCGGAGCACCGCGAGTCCGTGCATGGGGCCCCAGCTCAATGTCTTGAGGATCAAGAGATCGAGCGTGCCGCGGATGAGGTCGAGGTCTGCAGCTGGAGGCATCGTAGTTGGCGGCTCGTGTGTCATAAGGTTCTTAGGTATGTATAACCGCGTATACCTAAGGTTTCAAGGTGAAAGAGCCAAGTGGGCGCGACACCGGCCGTCCATGTGCCGTTCGCGGTTTGCTGTTCTCCGTCCACCTCGTAGACTCTGGTTATTCCACCAGGGAGTTCGTCATGCTCAGCGTCCGGAACCTCGTGAAGGTGTACCCCGGTCCCGTCACCGCCCTGCAGGGTGTATCGATCGACATCGGCACCGGCATGTTCGGCCTGCTCGGACCGAACGGGGCGGGGAAATCCACCTTCATGCGCATCCTCGCTGGCGTGCTCGAACCCACGTCAGGCAGCGTGACGCTCGACGGGCGCGATGTACTGGCCGACCCGCAGGCGCTCTGGAGCGTGCTCGGGTACCTGCCGCAGGACTTCGGGTTCTTTCCTCACCTCACCGGCGAGTCGATGCTCGAGTACCTGCTCCAGCTCAAGGGCGTCGCGCGGGGGAAGGAGAGCCGACAGCTCGCGGCGGCGCTGCTCGAGCGCGTGAACCTCGCGTACGCCGCCAAGCGCAAGGTGAAGGAGTACTCCGGCGGGATGCGCCAACGGCTCGGCATCGCGCAGGCGATCGCCGGCGACCCGCGGCTCATCATCGTCGACGAGCCGACGGCCGGTCTCGACCCCGAGGAGCGTCATCGCTTCTATCGGCTGCTCGCGGAGCTGGCGGAGCGCCGCACCGTGCTGTTGTCGACGCACATCGTCGAGGACGTCGCGGTCCTCTGTCCGCGGTTCGCCGTCATCCGGAATGGTGAGCTGGTGGCCGAGACGTCACCGACCGAAGCGCGACGCATGCTCGCGGGGACGATCTTCGAGGGCGCGGTGGCGGCGAATGAGCTCGAGCCGCTGCAGCGCACGCGTCGCGTGACGCAGGCGATTCTCGTCGAGGGGCGCAACCGCGTTCGCGTCCACGAGCCGAGCCGCGAAGCGCCACCGGGATTCGAGCCGGCCGTTGCCACGCTCGAAGACGCCTACTTCGTGCTCATGCACGCGAAACGCGACAGCGCGGCCCATGAGGGGGCGATGCCGCCCGTCGCGTCGATGGGAGGCCTGACACCGATCGCGGATGCACCGCGGGAGAGAGTGCCATGAGTGTCCGGCGACTCTGGCTCGTCGCGCGCCACGAGCTCGCGTTCAACGCCCGGCGCCCGCTCTTCTACATCTGTCTCGCGGTGCTCGGCTTGATCGTGTGGGGGCTCTCGACGGGGAACGTGCAGATCATCATCGCGTCGGGCGACGCGAGCGTGGGCGGCAAGAAGGCATGGATCACCTCGGAGTTCGCGGCGGCACAGATCCTCACGGTCAGCATCTCGTCGTTCATGTCGTTCTTCGTCGCGGCCGCCGCGGGGATGGCCGTCATTCGCGACGACGAGCTTCGAGTGCGCGAGTTGCTGCACTCGACGCCGCTCACCGCGGGTGAGTACCTCAGCGGCAAGTACCTCGCGACGGTCGTGAGCGCGTTGGGCATGCTCGCCGGGCTGATCCTGCTGATGCTGCTGCTGTTCCATGCGGTCCCGAACGCGCAGATGGCGGAATCGCGCGGCCCGCTCTCGCTCGTGAACTACCTTCGCCCCGCCCTGATCCTCGGGGTGCCGGCACTCGTGGTCATCACCGGTGTGGTATTCGGCGTCGGGACGTGGACGAGAAAACCGATCCTCGTCTTCATCCTGCCGATCGTGCTCGTGCTCGCGGGGTTCTTCTTTCTCTGGACGTGGTCCCCCAGCTGGCTCGACCCGCGCGTGAACCGCCTGCTCATGCTCATCGACCCGAGTGGCGTTCGATGGTTGAACGAGACCTACCTGGACGTCGATCGCGGCGCGGACTACTACAACACGCAGCGGATCGGATTCGACGGGGGATTTCTCGCCAGCCGACTCACGCTCGTGCTGGTGGGCATTGCGGCCGTGGTCGCGAGCGGCGTGCACTTCGCACGAACGCTGCGCCAGTCGGGACGCGTGAAAACGAAGAAGCTGGCCGCGGAGCCGCCCGCCACGGTTGGCCCGGTGAGTGTTGGCGGCGTGTCGGCCCCGCTCGGCTCACTCGCCATGCGGTCGGGTGCGCCGGGGCTCTGGCAGAGCGTGTGGCAGGTGGCCAGGTCCGAGATTCGGGAGCTGGGCAGCGAACCGGGACTCTACGTCTTCGTCCCGCTCATCCTCTTCCAGACGATCGCCAACTCGCTCGTCGCGCTCGGG
>DASURJ010000955.1:0-2690 GCA_036280115.1 Gemmatimonadaceae bacterium | reverse complement strand
GCACATGCCGGCGGGATTCACGACGAGTCTCGCCCAGCGTCTCGATGCCATGAGCCCTCTCCCGGTGGTCGAAGCGCGCCACGGCGAGCGGATCGAGCACGGGCGTGTGTACGTGGCGCCGGGGGGTATGCACATGCGCGTGAGCGAGGCGGGCGGCGCGCCGGTGATCGGGCTCGATCAGTCGGCGCCGATCTGGGGCGTTCGCCCGTCCGCGGACCCGCTCTTTCGCTCGGCGGCGCAGTGCTTCGGTCCGTCGCTGATCGGTGTGGTCCTGACCGGGATGGGGCGCGACGGGGCCGAGGGGCTGCGCGTGATCCGCGATCGAGGGGGCTACGCGGTGGTGCAGAATCGCGAGACGTCGATCGTGTTCGGGATGCCGCAGGCGGCGCTGGCGGCGGCGGGCGCGGACCGCACCCTGCCGCTCGTTGACATCGCGGCGGCGATCGTGGAGGCCGTCGGACGGACGAGAATTCGGGTCGCCTGAGACTGCACGCGGCGTTGACGGTGCACGACATGTAGCGGCGGGCCCCGAAGACCGCAGGGCCCAGACTGCGCAGGGCCATGGCCGCATGTGGTGGGTGTGACGTAATGTGTTTGCTACGTGTCTGTTAAGTGATGCGTCGTCTTCGTCGTAAGACCCCCCATGAGCCCGTCCGGGCGATTCCGGCTCCCGCCGAGCGCGGGGCTGACGCGCTGCCGGTGGCGGGGCGCGAGCGGCGGCTGACGCCGCGATCGCTGGCTCTCGCGCTGAACGAGGGGAAGCCGCGACCGAAGGCGCTCGACGCGGACCTTCCGGGCTTCGAGGAGCCGTCCGCTCCGGCCGCGCCCGTGGCACCGTTCCGCGACCGTGTGGCGGAGCGTACGGGGCGTGCGGAGCTGCTCGTCTTTCGCCTCGGCGGCGAGCTGTTCGCGACCGAGCTGCGCGCCGTCGAGGAGGCGGTGGAAGGCGTCACGGCGCGAACGATTCCCGACACGCCGCCCGCGATGCTCGGCATTTTCGCGTTGCGCGATCGCACGCTCCCCATGTACGCGCTCGCGCACGTGCTCGACGTCCCCGGCGCCGGGGGTGGCGAGATGACGCTCGTGCTACGGCCGTCGTCGATGCGCATCGCGCTCGCCGTCGACGCCGTGGACGACGTGTTCGAGGCCGCGCTCGGTACCGTGCGCCCGGCACCCGCGCAGGAGGGTGACGGCATGGTGCTCGGCGTGGTGTGGCGTGGGGCGGAGCTCATCACGCTCCTCGATGCCGACCTCGTGGTCGCCGCGTGTATGGCCGCCGCGCCGGTAGATTCCCTGTGAGACGACGAGACGCATGAGCGCCACCGCGACGCACGCGCAGATCGTGACCTTTCGGCTCGGCGACGAGCTGTTCGCCGCCGACATCTTCTCGGTGGAGCGCGTCCTGCGCTACACGCCCCCGACACCGGTGCCTAACGTGCCGTCCTGGATCGAGGGCGTGATCGACTATCAGGGGCGCGTGGTGCCGGTGGTGAACCTGCGGCGCCGCTTCGAGCTGCCCGACGCCGCGGTGCCGGCCGACGGCCGCATCCTCGTCCTCACGGTGCACGACGAGTGGGTGGCGGCGACGGTCGACGGGGTGCTCGACGTGAGCGCGCTCGATGCCAGTCGCGTCGCGCCGCCGCCGGCGCTGTTCCGTGGACTCGCGGCGAGCTTCGTCCGTGGCATCGTGCGGCGTGGCGACCGGCTGGTGGTGTTCCTCGACGTGGCAAAGCTGTTCTCCACCGACGAGCGCATCGTGCTGGAGCGGCCGGCGGACGAGCCAGCGCGGAATGGCTGACGCGTCGAACAACGGGGTGCGGGGGCGGTACCAGGTGCTGGCGGCGCGTCTCGATGAGGCTGACTCCTCGACGGACCGCGCCGCGCTCAAGGCCGAGATCATCGAGCTGTTCCGCGCCGTCGAGCGGGAGATCGGCGAGCTCGCCGCGCTCAAGGAAGACGTCAAGAAGCTCGCGGAGCGCTGGAAGTCTCTCGGCGGCGTCGCCGACCCGGCCGCACCGCACGCTGCCGCGCACCCGTCCGCGCCGGTCCGCTCGGACCACATCGGCGCGTCCACGTTCATCGAGAAGGGCTGGTCGCGCATCTCCGTCGGCGATTACACCGCGGCCGAGACAACGCTCACGAAGGCGCTCGAGCTGTCGCCTAACGACATCCAGGCGACGTCGCTTCTGGGCTGGGCGCAGATGCACCAGGAGAAGTACGACGACGCCCTCATGAACTTCCAGCGCGTGCTGATGAAGGAGCCGGCGAACTCGCTGGCACGGATCAACGTCGGCTACATCTGCCTGAAGAAGCGGATCTTCGGGGAGGCGATCGAGCATCTGTCGAAGGCGATCCGCCTCGACAACGACCCGAAGGCGACGTTGTACGCGCACTATTACCTCGGCCTCGTCTACCTGGAGCGCGAGATGTACGAGGACGCACAGACGTTCTTCCGGAAGAGCCTCGCCCTGGGCCCGAACCTGCTCGAGGCCTCCTACGAGCTCGGACGGGCGCACTGGCTCGCGCGAGAGCACGATGCAGCCCGCGAGGCTTGGCGTGCCGGTGCGGCGGCGAACAAGTTCAATCCATGGGGAAAGCGCTGCGCCGAGGTGTTGGCCAAAGTGGAGGCCGGGCACCAGCCCGACTGACAGGGAACGGGGAACCGGGAACAGGGAACCGGGAACAGGGAA
>DASURJ010000954.1:0-5388 GCA_036280115.1 Gemmatimonadaceae bacterium | reverse complement strand
CGCCATGGTCACGAGCGGGTTGCCGAGCTGGAACCGCGGCCATTCCGCTCGCAGGTATAGCGAATCGGCGAGGGCCCGGATCTCCGGCTCGAGCCCCGTCGGACCGTCGAAGTACTGCTGGGCGAACAGGACCCCGGCGAGTAGGAGTGCCGTGTCGATTGTCGAGAGCTCGTTCGTGGCGAACCTGAGCCCGGTGGTCATGTCCAGGAAGTGGTAGAAGAATCCCCATCTCCCACTCACTCCGGTCGAATCCGGTCCTTGGGGTGCTCGCCAGAAGAAGCGGAGCGTCGTTGCCGTGCGCTCGGCGGCCTGCACTCGCGTGATGTAGCCGCGGTCGACGCCGATCGGATACGCGGTGAGGGCGTAGCCGACGGCGGCGATGCTCGAGAACGGCGGGTTGGGCGCGCGATCCGGCGTTAGGCCGTTGGTCGGGTTCGTCGTTTCCCAGAACCAGTCGAACGTGCGGCGCTCGAGCGTGTCGAGGAAGGCGACGTCCGCGGCCGGGAGGGCACGCGGCTCGGTGGCGACGGTCCCACGGGCACACCCGACGGCAATGCCGAGGACGGCGAGAATCGTGAATCGACGCATGGTACCCCGGGTGGGGGACCTAGAACTTGTAGTTCAGGCCCAGCTGGAAGCGACGCGGCGCGCCGCTCCGCGTGAGGTCGGTAATCACCGCCGTCGGCCGCCCGAAGTTCACGTTCTCGGTGATCCCGCCCTGGTTGTTGAAGTTCCCGACGTTCGTGTTGAACCCACTGTAATTGCGGAAATCGAAGACGTTGAAGACCTCGCCGATGATCCCGACCTGCTGGCCACGCAGCGTGTTGAAGTTCTTCTCGAGCCGCAGGTCGACGTTGCGGTAACGCCACCAGTCCATGCCGAGGAACGTGTCGCCATCGGGGCGGTACCAGTTCCGCGACTCGCCTTCCGGCCAATCGTTGCCGCCGAGGCAATCCTGGTTGCCGTGCGTACAGTTGTTCGTGCCCGGGCCGAACCCGTAGGTGGCGTTGAACGGCGTGCCGCTGCCGAGGTCGATGATCCCGCTGAACTTGACCTGCCAGGGGAGCCCGACGATCCAGTTCGTCGTGACGTGGTGGCGCTCATCGCTGATGGTCGGATAGCGCACGAAGTGATCGGTCGTCAGCACATCGAGCGCGCTGAACACGCCACCAGCATCGGCCTCCTCTTCGGCCTTGCCTAACGTGTAGGACAGTTGGGCGCCCCACTTCGACCGCTCCGTGTACCGCTTCTCGACCGAGAGGTACATCGCGTCGTACCAGTTGCGCGCGTCGTCGCTCGACACGAAGACGTTCGAGTAGCGCTGGGCGGCGCCACCGGCAGGGAACGGCGCGCAGCAGCTTCCATTGGGGTTCCGGTTGGCCCGGATCCAGGTGAACGTGTTGTAGCCACGAACGCCGGTGTAGCTCGCTGACACGAGGAGGTCACCGAAAGACTGCCTGACGCCGGCGCTGAACTGATGGGCCTTCGGCGGACGCGTCTCGTTGTCCGTCAGGAAGAGCTCCGGCCGCGGCGCGTTCCCGCTGGCGAGGATCTCCTGCAGCCCCGCGCGCGTGAAGTAGCGGGGGTCCCAGATCGTCGTCGGCTGTCCGCCACGGGGGAGTCCGTCGGCGGAGAACTGGAACGTGTACGTCGTCCACTGCAGGTTCGCGCGCTCACCTAACGTGTTGCCGTACCGGTTCCGGTCGTAATAGAGCCCGTAGCCACCGAACAGGATCGTCCGGCCGTTGCCGAGGAGGTCGTACGTCACGCCGACGCGCGGCTGGATGGCGCCGTAGAACGGCTTCCGGTCATCGCCGTCGGTAAAGTAGGGGGATGGGTCGCAGAGCTGCTCGCGCTTCGGGTCGGACCCGTCACAGGCCAGCGTGGCGCGGTATGCGTTCACGGCAGCGCGTACCGAATCCGGCGTCACCCAGTCGTTGTTGACCATGTCGGTCTCGAAGTCCCACCGGACGCCAAGGTTGAGCGCCAGTCGGCTCGTCGGCGTCCAATCGTCCTGGACATAGACACCGAACTGCCGATTCTTCGCGCCGACGTTCGGGTCTCCGAAGCCCGCGACCGCCCTGATCGGGAAGGCCCAGTTGTTCGTGGCCTCGAAGACGTACTCCGGATTTCCGTTCAGGGGCCGGATGACGTCGTAGTCGAGGAAGTCAATGTTGCCGCCGACCTTGAGCACGTGATCGCCCATGAGCCCGGCGACGGTATGCGTGTAGTCGTTCCGCAGGGCGAGGCGGCGCTGATCGAAGTCCTGCATCGTGCTTCGGCCGCCAACCTTGAGCACACCGGCGTACCGGACACCGACCTTCTCCTCGAACAGCGGAATCGGGTGCCATCGGAACGACTGCCAGCTCAGGCTCGCCTCGTTGACGCCGTTGCCGCGGACGTACTGATGCTTGAGTAGGTACGTCTGCACGTCATTGAAGAAATGCTCGGCGTTGTCGTAGCTGTCGGTGTTGCCGAAGCTGCGGATGTCGTACTCGTCGCGGACATTCGCGCTCAGCTCGAGCCGGTGTGCTTCCACCGGCTGATATGTCAGCTTGAGGAAGCCGAGGTGCGACCGGAACGGCGACTCGAACGTCCCCTCGAACGAGCGCAGCGAATCCATGACGTTCGCCGGGGGGAGGTTCGCCGGCGTTGCAACGGTGACGGTCGCGGCGCGCGTCTGGATGTTCCCCTCGTACGACCCGAAGAGGAACAGCTTGTCGCGAATGATCGGGCCGCCGATGCTGCCGCCGATCTGGTATTTGTCGAGGCGCGGCTTCGGCGCGCACGACGATCCCTCTGCGGCAAGCGAGTCGCACCGACGCTGGGTGAGATAGTCGCGCGAGATGGCGTTCTTGTTCTGGAAGTAGCCGAAAGCATCGCCGCTCCAGACGTTCGTGCCGGACTTCGTCGTCGCGGTGATGATCGCGCTCGTCGCGCGCTGATACTCGGCCTTGTACTGCTGCGTGATGACGCGGAACTCCTGCACCGCGTTCTGTGGGAACGGGTTGCCCTTGCTCGCGTCCTGGCCGACGACGCCGCCCACGAGGATGTCGCTCTTGAACGTGACGCCGTCGACGAAGACGTTGATGTTGTTCGCGCTCTGCGCGCCACTCGTTATGCTGCCGCCGTCGCGGCGGATGCCGGGAGCGAGCGTCGCCAGGGAGAGGAAGTTGCGATCGGTGAGCGGGATGCTCTCGATCTGCTCCTGGGTGATGTTCGTCGCGACCTCGACCGACCGGCGGTCCGCTTCGCCACCGGCCGCCTCGGCCTGGACCTGCACGCCGCTCAACTGCACGGCGGTGGCCGACATGGCGAAATCGATGTCGAGACTCTGCCCGATGAGCACGCGGATGCGTCGGGTCTGCGGCGCCAGCCCGAGACGGCGCACGGTGAGCTCATACTCGTCAGGCTGAAGTCCCGCGAGCGCGTAGAAGCCGGAGGCCGACGTTCGCGCCGACCGCGTCGTGTTCGTCGACAGGCTCCGCGCGGTGACCGCGGCATCGGCGACCGGGACTCCGTCCTCGGCGGTCACGGTGCCGGAGATGCGTGCGGTGCTGGTCTGCGCCGCGGCAACGGCCCACGAGCCGGCGCGGCGGCCGAGCGCGGACTCGAGGCCCGGCCCCAGCGCGGGAGCGGCCAGGAGCGAAATGCCCGCCAGACATCCGACGGAGCGCATAGCACGGATACGAGTCATGGGCGAGGTCTCCTGGACCGAGGAATGGCTCGCGGCCACCACACCCCGCATGCGGGCGTCTCGGGGGCCGGCAGATGGATGCCGGAGATCGGTGAGGGGCAGCCGCGGGAGTGGAGAGCGGCGCGGGCGACGTGTTCGACAGTCGCTGATCGTCCTGTGGTCCTGTCCGCCGGGGAAGTTGAGGTGGCCATCGTGGACACACTCGGCAAGCGGTGGAAACGTTTACAGCGACCGGTGCAAACGTTTTCATGGTGGCTGATTTTGTCAAGCACGATTGCGAATCCCGGTTCGCGGGGAGGTCGCCGCAGCCAACCGTATCGCGCCGAAAATCACCTCAACTCCGGATAGCCGCCCCAGCCCACCACCCGACGCGGGGCTGGAGTCCGCTGGACGCTCGTTGTGGAGTCGAGTCTGCGGAATCGAATCTCAGCATGAGACTGTATTCCGCAGACTACGTCGTTGGCGAGTGACACCGCGGCTCTGGACCGGAACAGACTGCACGGACGGCCCCGCCCTCCAACCGCAGGGCAGATCCAGAACCCGGGGGGGAGAACGGATGAGGGGATGAGACGAATGAGGAGGATCGCTCCTCAGCATCCACGCGCCCTCTCGCCAGGCGCGTGATCGATGGGAACTGCTCTCGGGGTGAGTGGCGTCCCGGCGGGCCGTTCCCTCCCTCGGGAGGAAGCCGCCTTACTCCCCGGCCCGCAACGCCACCACCGGATCTACGCGAGACGCCCGCCTCGCTGGCACCCAGCACGCGCCTGCGCCCACCAGCAGCAGGAGCGCCGGGACCCCGGCAAACACCTTCAGGTCGATCGGCGCCCCGGGCTGAACGTGAATCGCCACCCCGAACGCCACGAACCACCCCGCCGCGGCGCCAATCGCGATCACTCGCAGATGCTCGCGGAGGACCTGCGACACCACCCGGGCGGCCGACGCCCCGAGCGCGATGCGCACGCCGATCTCCGCCGTCCGGTGGGACACCGTGTACGACACCACCGCGTAAATGCCGATCGCCGCGAGCACCAGCAGCAGCGGGCCGAGAACGACGAACATGCGCGCCGGGATCTTCCGGAGGAACAGGTTCTTGTCCACGTGCTCCTCGAGCGTGCGAACATCGTAGACCGGGAGCGTCGGGTCGAGCTCGCGCACAGCCCGCTGGACATCCGGCGCGACCGACGCCTCCCTGCCCACGCGCGTGCGGACGTGGATCTCCCCGAACACCGCCGGCCGGTCGCGGTACGAGAGGTAGATGATCGCCTTCGGCCGTTCGCCGAACGCATCGTACGTGGTGGTGCGCACCACACCCACGATGGAGTAGCGAGCGCCTCCCACCTCGAGCCGGCGACCGAGTGGCGCGGCGCCATCGACGTATCGGCGAACGAACTCCTCGTTCACCACGGCTTCGGCCCCCGGTCGCGTGTCGTTCAGATCCGCGAAGTCTCTCCCGCCGACGAGCGGGATCCCCATGGTGGCGAAGTAGCCAGGCGTCACGGTGTTCGAAAGCGCCTGATCGGGCGCCGCATCGGACCGCGCACGTCCCTCCAGCGCGAACGCCCGCACCGGAAGCCCGTGAATGTCGAGAGGAACCGATGTCGCGACAGCGGCACCCTGCACCGCCGGCAAACGACGGACACGCTCGAGCAGTCGCGCCGCGAACAGGCGCGCGGCGGTAGTGTCCACCCCCC
>DASURJ010000953.1:0-3242 GCA_036280115.1 Gemmatimonadaceae bacterium | reverse complement strand
GAAGGTGCGAAGGTAGACCCGTCGTCGCGGGCGCTCCTCAGGGCAGGCCCGGCGTGGAGGATGCTGCGGATCCTGCGGATGCTGCTCACCCCCTCCGCCGGGCCCGGCGTGGTCCCGGCCGGGAGTCACGACGCCGCACCGGCGCCAGCGCTCGCGCGCGCGACGTTCGCCGTCGGTGGGCGCACCGGGAGCAGGATGTGGAACGCGCTCCCGGCCCCTTCACTACTCTGGACCCAGATGCGGCCGCCGTGCGCCTCGACGACGAGGCGGCAGAACGTGAGCCCCAGCCCCGAACTGCGGACGCGTGGCACGTTAGGCGTCTTCACGCTCTCGAACTTGTGGAAGATCACCTCGTGATACTGCGGCGGGATGCCAGGGCCGTTGTCGGCCACCGTGAACAGCACGCCGCGCGGGTCCGTCCGGGCGTACACGCGCAGCTCCACCGCCCGCGACGAGTGCACGAGCGAGTTCTGAATCAGGTTGCCGAAGACCCGCTTGAGCAGCGCGCGGTCGGCCAGGAAGGCCGGCGTATCGGCGGCGACCTCGACGCTCGTGACCGCGCGTTCCTGTTGGAGCCGGAGTGCCCAGTCGTGCATGATCTCGTTCACGAGGGCCGACGGCTGCATCTCCTCGAGGTCGAGCGCGATCGACGTCTCTTCGATGCGCGCCACCTCGAGGAGGTCCTCGATGAGCCGAAGGAGCTCCTGCGCCTTGTTCTCCGTGTCGCGCAACGCCCCTTGCTGACTCACGTTCACCGGACCGAGGTCGCCGTCCGCGAGCATCTCGAGCGTGGCAATGATCGACGTGAGCGGCGTCTTGAGATCGTGCACGATCATCTTCATGAGATCGTCACGCACCTTCTCGAGCTCGCGCAGCTTGCGGTAGCTGTCCTCGAGGGCGTCGGTCGCCGCCTTGAGCTTGAGGAGGCTCCGCACGCGCGCGCCGAGCACCATGCGGTTGTGCGGCTTGGTGAGGAAATCGTCGCCGCCCGCTTCGATCGCCTTTACGCGATCGGTGGTGTCGTTCAGCGCGGTCACGAAGATGACGGGGATGCGCGCCGACCGTGCATCGCGCTTGATCCGGCGGCACACCTCGAAGCCGGTGGACCGGTCGTCCACCCCGAGGTCACCGGCAGGCATCGACACGTCGAGGATCACGAGCTCGGGTCGGTGCGTGAAGCACGCCGCGAGTGCCGATGGTCCATCCTCCGCCGACACGGTTCGGTAGCCCAGCGTATGGAGCTGGTCGATCAGCAGCTCGACGTTGGCCGGGACGTCGTCCGCAATGAGAATGAGCGGCGCGTCGGGGCGGACGGGCGGCGTCATCTCAGGGCCTGACGGTCAGCCCCAGGCCGAACGTCCACGAGCGTTCCTTCGCGTCCACGTCACCCGCCGAGCGTGCCGCACGCTCGAGGAACAGGTCGACGCTGGCGCGTCCGCCCGCGAACGGCGTACCCGTGCCCAGTGTGAAGGCCGTCTCGCGCACCAGCTCTCCTCCCGCCCGGAACGGCAACGTGCGCCGGCGAATCCCGCCGCGCAGCGCCAGCTCGGTGCCGATCACGCGCGGACCGACCGCATCGAGCCCCAGGCCAAAATCCCACGAATCCTCGGGCGCCGACTGCTCCGAGCCAAGGCCCGCCATCTTCGACCACAGCGTGCGGTCAGCGCGGAGTGCGACCGTTGTCCCGGGGAAAACGTCGTAGTGGACTCCCACGCCGAATCGTGACGGAACATCCGCCTGGGTTCGAAGAGTGTCACCCTCGCGAAGCTTGAGCGTCCTGCCGATCCGGCCGGACGCGCCGACACTGAATGCGCGATTGGGACGCCACAGAACTCCGAGGGAATATCCCGTACCGAAGTAGTTCACGTTCGACGAATCGCGGAGCGGGGCGAAGCTCAGCGAGTCATCGAACACGCGCGACACCGAGAGCCGGTTCTCGCCGGGAAAGAAATGCACGCCTGCACCAACAACGAGGTCTGGTCGAAGCCCCCACGACGCGGCGATGCGCACGTCGTTGAGCGCGCCCTGGGCGCGGAACTGCTCTGTAAATTCCACGGTCTCGTCGCCGAACTCCGCGACGCCGCGCGTCGTCGTCCCCCAGGTGCGATCGAGGAGCGTGGAAAACGACACCGCAACCATCGCACGCGCTCCGACAGGCAGCGCGGCGGCAAACAGCGGGAATCGGTACGCGCGCGTGCCGCCGGAGCGGCCGCCAGCGTCGAGCGACCGATTTTCCTGCTCGGACTGCAGGTACAGTCCGCCGCGCTGCAGGAACGCGATGGCAGCCGGATTGAGCGGCGATAGCGCATCGTCTTCGGCCATCGCCCCTCCGGTCGCGCGCGCATACACGCTGAGCTGGCCGGGCGGGTAACCAAACCCCTGGGCGCCGAGTGTCCCCTGCGCACGGGCAGCCGTGGAGAGGCTCGCGAGCGCTACGCCAACGGCGGCGAATCGGACCATCACCATTCGTGACGTCACGGGATACCGAATCCTACCTCGTTCACGTACGTGAGCCTGAGGCGCGGCCTGAGCTCTGCCGGCGCTTCGCTCGAGTAGAACAACACCGACGGCGCGGACGCCCCTTCAGCCGACGAGCGCAGCACGATCGCGCGCTGGAGGGTTGTCGGACCGAACGCCTTCCAGTTCCGGAGCGCGCCCACCATCTCGAACGACCGCTGTCCGCCACTCGACGGGACCACGCGGATGGAGTCGATGTCGAAATTGGGCGGGTTGAGGATCCCGGCGGCACGTCCGACGTCGGTGAGCTCGACGGCCGCACGCACGACGTGCGGGAAGATGGTCAACGAGTCGTCGGCATCCACGGAGGCGTTAGGCACCTGGGTCAGGACGAGCGTCGCCCGCACGATCGTCGCCGAATCGATCAGCCGCGACGGGACGTCGAACCGCAGGAACGTACGCTGCGCCGGCAATCCGCCGACACCGAGCAGCGACCCCGCCGGCGTCGCCGTCGCTTTCGCCACGAGCTGGTAATCCGTCATGTCGACCCGAATCACCGGATTGTCCACCGGCGTCGTCGACCCCGGCGTGTTCGCGAGCGGCGCGACGAGCGTGTCGGGCGACGGATCGTAGACGAGCTGGTTCGTCGCTCCGCCCTCGCGGGCGACAATGCGGATCTGCGCCGACGCCGAGCTCTGAACGCGGAGGCCGACGCGGAGCCGCTTCGGATCCTCACCGGTGAGCTTCGCGAGCACCTGCTCGTTCTCGAGCGGAACGCGCAACGT
>DASURJ010000952.1:0-3738 GCA_036280115.1 Gemmatimonadaceae bacterium | reverse complement strand
GCTGATAGCTGATAGCTGATAGCTGATAGCTGATGGTAGCTGATAGCTGCCTGTCAGCTTCCTCTCAACACCGGTACCGCGAACCAGTACGCCGCGATCGACACCAGCGCGATCATCATCAGGTCGATCAGCACGCCGGCGCGCGCCATCTGCGGAATCGTTATGCGCCCCGCGCCGAAGACGATCGCGTTCGGCGGCGTTCCGACCGGCAGCATGAATCCACAGCTCGCCGCCAGCGTTGCGGCCACCGTGAGCTGCAACGAGTCGGCGCCGATCGCCACGGCGAGCGATGACACCAGCGGCAAAAATGCCGCCGCCGTCGCGGTGTTGCTCGCAAGCTCCGAGATTGCGACGATGAGGGTCGTGACGGTCACGACCACGAGAAAGACCGGGATCGCACGCAACCCCTCGAGCGCGCCGCCGAGCCACAACGCGAGCTCCGTGCGCTGAATCGCGTCGGCGAGCGACAACCCACCGCCGAACAACAGCAGCACGCCCCACGGCAGCGCCTCGGCCGACGCCCAGTCGAGCGCCGGACGCTCGCGCTCGAGTGGCAGGAGAAAGAGCACGACGGCAGCGGTCATCGCAATCCCGGCATCCGAGATCGCCGGTACGACACGAGCGAGCAGCGGCTGCGTGATCCACGCGATCGCCGCGAGCAGGACGACCGTGCCGACGATCTTCTCGCCCCGCGACACCGGACCGAGCGCGTCGCGCTGGGCGCGCACCGTCTCCGCGGTGGCGTCGTTCGGCGCGCGACCGACCTTGAGGACGATGCGGGTGAGGATGAGCCACGCGAGTGGCACCGAGACGATCACCAGCGGGATCCCGAGCAACATCCACCGAGCGAAGCTCACGCGAATCCCGTGGGTCTCGGCCATGAACCCGGCAAAGAGCGCGTTGGGCGGCGTGCCGATGAGCGTCCCGATGCCTCCGAGGCTCGCCCCGTACGCGAGCGCGAGCAGGAGGGCCGGCTCGAACGGGTCGTCTTTCCGCTGGTCGCCGTCGCCGCAGACGAGCGCAATGACCGGCGCGGCGAGCGGGAGCAGCATGACCACCGTCGCGGTGTTGCTCACCCAGAGGCTGATCACCGCAGTTGCCGTCAGAAACCCGAGCACGAGGCGGTCGGGACGGGTCCCGACCGAGGCGACGATCGCGAGCGCGACGCGACGGTGAAGCCCGGAGCGCTGGAACGCCGCCGCGAGGAGGAACCCGCCAAGGAAGAGGAAGATGACCGGGTTCGCGTACGGCGTGGCCGCCGCGTTCATGGACGCGATGCCGAGAAGTGGAAAGAGCACCAGCGGAACGAGCGCCGTCGCGGCGATGGGGATCGCCTCCGTCACCCACCAGATGGCCATGAGTGCCGCGACGGCGGCGGTTCGCCATGCCTCGACCTTCATCCCCACGGGCGGCGGCATGAGGACCATGATGAGGCACGCGGCAATTCCCGCAAAGAGCCCGATGTGCTTCGCGCGGACGGTTCGCGCGACGCGCTCGTCACCCTCGGGCGCGGCGGCGCGCGGAGGAGAGGTAGGGGTAGTCACGGCGCGCAATTGAAGGGGTTCAGCCGGGCGGCGCCAGCCCTGGCGCGCAGTGAACCGCTCGCGCAACATGACCGCGATCGACTACGGAGGACACCGGTGGCCAAACGCACCCAACCCAAGCCCAGACTCACCCCCGCCACCCCCGCCACCCCCGCCACTGCTGACGGCGTTCGCTTCTTCGCCACGCCGGAGAAGTGGCGCCAGTGGCTCGAGAAGAACCACGCGCGCGCTGACGAGGTCTGGGTCGGCTTTCACCGACGGAGCACGGGCATCCCGAGCATCACGTGGTCCGAGGCGGTAGACGAGGCGCTCTGCTACGGGTGGATCGACGGCATTCGGAAGACGATCGACGAGACGCGGTACAAGAACCGGTTCACGCCGCGGCGGAAGGGGAGCAACTGGAGCAAGGTGAACATCGCGAAGGTCGCCGCGCTGACAAAGGAGGGGCGTATGCGTCCTTCGGGGCTCGCCGCGTTCGAGGGGGCGACATCGCGCGGCTACACACACGAGCAGCGTGGCCCGGTCGGGCTGGGCGAGGAGTACGAGCGCCGGTTCCGGACGAACGCGAAGGCGTGGGCCTGGTTCGAGGCGCAGGCGCCGTATTACCGCAAGCTCGCCACGCGGTGGGTGACCGAGGCGAAGCAGGAGGCCACGCGCGAGCGCCGGCTCGCTCTGCTCATCGAGGACTCGGCGGCGGGACGGCGGATAGGCCCCATGCGCCGCCCGGGTATTGCGTCCCGGGGACCGGGCGTTGATCAGAGGTAGCCCGCTTGCACACCGGCGATGATCCGAGTCGCGGCCAGCAACAGCGTGTCGGCCTGGGCGGCCGTGAGCGCCTTGCCGCTTTGTGCACGAACGTAGTTCATGAATGCTTTCAGCTGGCTCTGTGTGGCAGACACGTCGCCGGCCTCCAGGTACGCGATGGCCTGATTGAGGATGCCGACGTACGAGCTCGCCGAGTTGCCGCGCAGTCCAATCGTCCCAATGCGATTCACCAGCCCGCGCAAGGCGGCAAGCGCCGAATACGAGCAATCGACACGAGGGAACGAGAGGCTGTTCGTCGGATCGGTGACGCGGAACGGGCTCGTCTCGAGCCGCGTTTCGATCGCGGCTGGAGTAAGCGCTTCGCCCGAATCGATGAGCAGCGCCGCACATCCAGCGGCATGCGGTGAAGCAGCGCTCGTGCCGCCGGCGGTGAACGTACCTCCGGAGAGAAAATCGGAAGTGATCGACACGCCCGGCGCGAAGATGTCCGTCGTGGCATTGCTGTTCGAGAACGCCGCCACGACGTCGAAGTCATCGGATGCGCCGACCGACACGACGTTGCTGAGACACGCGGGGGCCGGCATCATCGTCCCGGAGCCGTCATTGCCCGCCGCGGCAAACGCGATGACGCCCATCGAGCGAAGGGTGTTGATGGCAGCCGCGCCGGCCATTGTGAACGCCGCGGCGTTGTCGCACCCGCCCGCGAAGAGATCGTTCGTGCCAAAGCTCATGTTGATCGCTCGCACCTCGAGCGTCGCGTTGTTCGTGATGAGGTAGTCCAGGGCGGCGACGATCTCACTGAACGCGTAGAAGCAGCCGGAGGGGCTGCAATCGTCCGTCACCTTGATCGCGACGATGCTGGCGTCTGGCGCGACGCCCGGCGCGCTCACGACGCCATTCGACGCGATGATACCCGACACGAACGTCCCGTGCCCCGCGTCGTCTTCCGCGGCGCCGGGGCCGACGCGACGGTCGCTTCCCCCAGGGCAAAATCCGACCCCGTCGATCAGTCCGCCGTCGTCTCCGAAACACGCCTGATGAACGACTGCGTCGGCGAGGTCCGGGTGGTCGGTATCGATTCCGCTATCGAGGATCGCGACCACCACGCCCTGCCCGCGATTTCCGACCTGATGCCTCTCGGTCGCGGCAATGACGGCGACGCTCGTCGACAGCTGTCCGGTGCCACCAACGTCGAGATCGATGCGGCGAACGCCCCGGTCACTCGCCAGCGCGCGCACGGCTTCCTCCGAACGGACGTTCGCGGAGAACGCCGGCACGGCCTCGTATCGGCGAAGCGCCACGAGCGCTTCCGGTCTGGCGCGCCCAATCGCGGAACGCTGTGCGGCCGCCACATCGCTCCGAAGGCGAGCCAGCCCCGGTGGAACGCGGAGTCCGGCTTCCGGTGGCACCTGATCCGCGGGGATTGTCA
>DASURJ010000951.1:0-14856 GCA_036280115.1 Gemmatimonadaceae bacterium | reverse complement strand
GTCGCGTGCACCAAACGCGCCACCGTCGGCGTGCTCAGCCGACGCCCTCCGCCGCTGACGACTCGCGCGTCCGAACCGTCGCCTTGAAGTAGTCGCGATTCATGCGAGCGATCGTGTCGATGCTGATGAGCTTCGGGCACGCTTCCTGGCACTCGCCGAAGAGGGTGCACCCGCCGAAGCCTTCGATGTCCATCTGCTCGACCATCTTCACGACGCGCCGGTGGCGCTCCGGCTGGCCCTGTGGGAGGAGGCCGAGGTGGCTCACCTTTGCCGCCGTGAACAAGGAGGCCGAGGCGTTGGGGCACGCCGCGACGCACGCTCCGCAGGCGATGCA
Organism: Gemmatimonadaceae bacterium; assembly: GCA_036280115.1. Classification (GTDB taxonomy): domain Bacteria; phylum Gemmatimonadota; class Gemmatimonadetes; order Gemmatimonadales; family Gemmatimonadaceae; genus JAJKIV01. The sequence continues at coordinate 14,522 of DASURJ010000951.1, read as the reverse complement.
GGCTGCCGCGTCCATGGCGTCGTCGACGTCCTGTTTGGGGATCGGAATCGCGTTCGCGTCCGGCGCGCTCCCGGTCGGAACCGAGATGTATCCGCCGGCCTGAATGATCCGATCGAACGCGGAACGATCCACGACGAGGTCCTTGATGATCGGGAATGCACGCGCGCGCCACGGCTCGATGACGATCGTCGCACGATCGTCGAAGCTGCGCATGTGCACCTGACACGTGGCCGCCCCGCGGACGGGCCCGTGTGCCGCGCCGTTGATCATCAGCGCGCACGATCCGCAGATTCCTTCCCGGCAGTCGTGGGAAAACGCGATGGGCTCTTCGCCGCGCTCCACGAGCCGCTCGTTCACGACGTCGAGCATCTCGAGGAACGACATGTCGGGACTGACGTCCGGGGCGTCGTACTCCTCCAGCTTCCCGGGCGCGTTGGGGCCAGGTTGTCGCCAGACTTTCAGTGTCAGATGCATGGGAAGAAAAGGAAGCTATCAGCTGTCAGCTGTCAGCTATCAGCATAGCGAGAACCGTCGGGACGCCCCTCTCGTATCGAGAGGATTCCCGTTGGTCTTGCTTTGCTGATAGCTGATAGCTGATAGCTCATAGCTGGTTCACTTATAACTTCGCTGTGTCAGCGGCACGTATTCGAACGTCAGCGGTTCCTTATGGAGCACCGGCGCGTTACCAACGCCCGTGAACTCCCATCCGGCGACATACGCGAATCGGCCATCGTCGCGCTGGGCTTCGCCGTCAGGCGTCTGGTGCTCGACCCGAAAGTGTCCGCCGCACGACTCCTCGCGGTGCAACGCGTCCACGCACACGAGCTCCGCGAACTCCAGGAAGTCGGCCACGCGCCCGGCCTTCTCCAGCGCCTGGTTCAACGCCCTGTCACTTCCCGGCACGTTCACGTTCTGCCAGAATTCCTCGCGCAGCTCGGGAATGCGGCCCAGCGCCCGACGGAGTCCCTCGGCGGTCCGCGCCATGCCGCAATCCTCCCACATGATCTGCCCGAGCTCGCGGTGAAACGCGTCCACGGTGCGCTTCCCCGCGATGCCTAACAACCGGTTCGTGAGCGTCGCGATCGACGCCTTCGCCTCGGCGAACTCCGGCCGGTCCGTGGTCACCTTCTCGAGCTTCGCGTTCGCCAGGTAATCGCCGATGGTGTACGGGATGATGAAGTACCCATCCGCCAGCCCCTGCATGAGCGCACTGGCGCCGAGACGGTTGGCGCCGTGGTCCGAGAAGTTCGCCTCGCCGAGCACGTGCAGGCCCGGAATCGTGCTCATGAGGTTGTAGTCCACCCATAGCCCGCCCATGGTGTAATGGACCGCCGGGTAGATGCGCATCGGCACCTTGTACGGATTCTCGTCGGTGATGCGCTCGTACATCTCGAAGAGGTTGCCGTAGCGCTCGCGAATTTTCTGTTCGCCGAGACGGCGGATCGCGTCCTCGAAGTCGAGGTACACACCGCGCCCCGTGTCGCCGACTCCGCGTCCCTCGTCGCAGACTTCCTTGGCGGCGCGCGACGCGATGTCACGCGGGCTCAGATTCCCGAAGCTCGGATACTTTCGCTCGAGGTAGTAGTCGCGCTCGGCCTCGGGGATCTCGCGAGGAGGCCGCTTGTCGCCGGGCTTGAGCGGCACCCAGACGCGCCCGTCGTTCCGGAGCGACTCGCTCATGAGCGTGAGCTTCGACTGATAGTCGCCGCTCACCGGGATGCAGGTCGGGTGGATCTGCGTGAAGCACGGATTCGCGAACGCGGCGCCGCGCTTGTGGGCGCGCCAGACGGCAGTCGCGTTCGAGAGCTTTGCGTTCGTCGACAGGTAGAAGACGTTGCCGTAGCCGCCGGTGGCGAGCACCACGGCATCCGCGGCGTACGCGTCGATCGCGCCGGTTCGGAGATCCCGCGTGATGATCCCACGCGCCTTCCCGTCCACGAGGACGACGTCGAGCATCTCGGTGTGCGTGAACATCTGCACGCCACCGCGCGCGATCTCCTTCTCGAGCGCCTGATAGCAGCCGAGCAGGAGCTGCTGCCCGGTTTGCCCACGCGCGTAGAACGTTCGCGACACCTGCGCGCCGCCGAACGAGCGGTTCGCGAGCAGCCCGCCATACTCGCGCGCGAACGGCACGCCCTGGGCGACGCACTGATCGATGATGTTGACCGAGATCTGCGCGAGCCGATACACGTTCGCCTCGCGCGCGCGGAAGTCTCCGCCCTTTACCGTGTCGTAGAAGAGCCGGTAGATGCTGTCGCCGTCGTTCTGGTAGTTCTTCGCGGCGTTGATGCCACCCTGCGCGGCAATGCTGTGTGCGCGCCGTGGCGAATCGTGGAACGAGAAGCAGAGGACGTTGTACCCGAGCTCACTCAGCGTCGCCGCCGCGGACCCACCGGCCAGCCCGGTGCCGACGACGATGACTGTGAACTTCCGCTTGTTCGCGGGGTTCACGAGCTTCATCTCGAAGCGATGCTTGTCCCACTTCTGCTCGATGGGGCCGGTCGGGATTCGGGAACGCAGTTCCATCGGTTATGGTCGAATGTCGGTCGCCGCGGACGAGGTCATTCAGCGGCGATTCGATCCGCGACTGCGGGAATACGATGCGTTAGGACTCTGACCCCTAACGGTCCTAACGGTCGCGGACGGGCGAGCGGTCACCGGACGAGGCCGGCGAGAACGGCGATCGGGACGATCGAGAAGCCGAGGTAGATCGCCCACGTGAGCACCGCGGCCACGCGACGCTTGAGCGGGTTGCCCGACGCCCTCGTCAGGCCGAGCGTGCGGATGCTGCTCCACGTGCCGTGGTAGAGATGCAGTCCGAGCGCGATCATCGCCGCCACGTACAGCAGCGCGACCCACCAGATGTCGAACCCGGCCACGACGTTGCCGTACACGTCCTTCGCGTCGAATGCCGGGTGGATCGTCCCGAACGTGAAGTGCAGCAGGTGAAGGACAATGAAGACGAGGAGAGCCACCCCGCCCCATCGAATCGTTCGGGCGGCGAACGTCGAGACCTGCGCATCACGATCGGTGTAGTCCACGGGACGCGCCGTCTGCTTCCTCCGCGTCAACTGATATGCCGCAACCACGTGGAGCACGAGGGCCGCCACCAGCCCGGCCCGCGCGAGCCACAGGAGCGGGCCGAGTCTGCGGAGCGCGGCCGCGTACTCGTTGATCGCGAGTGGCCCCAGGAACACCTGCAGGTTCGCGAGGAAATGCGAGATCAGGAACGCGATCATGATGATGCCGGTGACGGCCATGACCGCGTGCTTCCCGATCGACGAGTGCCAGAAACGTGCGACGGCGTTCATGCGCCGCGCGGACTTCCGAGCGGTGGACGCGCTGGCGGTCGTCGCTGTCGGTGCAGTCATCGCGATTCCTTCGGCCCCCCCCTTGGGCAATTCCTCAGATCGTCAGCGTGGACATCGGTTCGCGCACGGCCTCGGCGCTCTTGCCAAGGTCCACGCGCTCCTTCGAGGTCAGTTCGACTTCGATGATCTTCTCCATGCCGCCGCGCCCGAGCTTCACCGGCACGCCCAGAAAGAGGCCGGACATGCCGTACTCCCCTTCCAGCCATGCCGCGCACGGCAGGATGCGCTTCTGGTCGCGCACGATCGCTTCGGCCATCTGGACGGCGCCTGACGACGGCGCGTAATAGGCGGACCCCGTCTTCAGGTGCTTCACGATCTCGGCACCCCCGCTTCGGGTGCGGTCCACGATCTCGTCGAGCGTTTTTCGATCGAGCAGCTGCGTAACGGGAATGCCGCTCACCGAGGTGTAGCTGATGAGTGGGACCATCGTGTCGCCGTGGCCGCCGAGTACCATCGCCTGGATGTCGCGCACGGACACGTCCATCGCTTCGGCGAGGAACGCGCGATACCGCGCCGTATCGAGCACGCCGGCCATGCCGACCACACGCTCGCGCGGAAAGCCCGTCACTTTTTTCGCGACGTAGCACATCACGTCGAGCGGATTCGACACGATGATGATGATCGCGTTGGGCGACGTCCGCGCAATCTGCTCCGACACCTGCTTCACGATGCCGGCATTCGTGTTCAGCAGGTCGTCGCGCGACATGCCTGGCTTGCGTGCAATGCCAGCCGTGATGATCACAATGTCCGACCCGGCCGTCTCGTCGTAGCCGTTCGTGCCGATCACGCGCGAGTCGAACCCCTCGATCGGCGCCGACTGCCATTGATCCAGCCCTTTGCCCTGCGGGATACCTTCGACGACGTCGACCATGACGACGCGGCGCGCCAGCTCCTTCTCCGCGACCCGCTGAGCGGTAGTCGCGCCGACGTTCCCGGCGCCAACGACCGTAATGAGATTGACCATTGATGTGAGTTGGGGAGGGTTTGGTACTCGCGTCCACCAAAGTTAGTTGGCCCGGAAGCGAGCTACAACGCTGTCGCGCCCCCGCAACCCCCCGCACGTGCCACGTCGCGCAACCGTGAGTCGCGTGTCAGCCGCCGACCTGCGACAATGCGCGCAATCCGCCGACCTTCATCTGCAGCAGCGCGTGCTCCTTCGGCTTGTTCGCGAGCGCGTCGCGGAACAGTGGCTCCAGCGGCAGGCCGGCGCGCAGCGCGTCGCGCAGCATGACTTCGTGATCGCCGAACAGACACGTGCGCAATCGGCCGTCGGCGGTGAGCCGCACGCGATTGCACGACGCGCAATACGTGTGCGTCATGGGCGTGATCACGCCGACCGTCCCCGCCGCGCCGGCGAGTCGGTAGTACTTCGCGGGGCCGTTACCGCGCGGCGGACCGCCATCGGGCGACAGCGCGCCAAGCGCCGCGATCCGCGACAGCACTTCGTCGCTCGGCACGACGTGCTGCCAGGTGAGCCCGCTCATCTCACCCACGGGCATGAGCTCGATGTATCGCACGTGCCACGGATGCTCGAGCGTGAGCCGGGCGAAGTCCTCGATCTCGTCGTCGTTGATGCCCCGCATGACGACGACGTTGATCTTGATCGGTGAAAGCCCCGCGCGCGCCGCAGCAACCGCGGATGACACCGGGTCGAAGCCGAGGTTACGCCGGGCGATGGTGGCGATGCGATCCGCACGCAGGCTGTCCGCGCTCATGTTGATCCGATCGAGGCCAGCCTCGCGCAGCGACGGTGCGAGCTCCGCGAGCTTCGCGCCGTTCGTGGACAGCGCGATGTCCTCGATCTCCGAAACCGCGCGGAGCAGGCGCACGAGCTGAGCGAGGTTGGGACGGATCGTCGGCTCGCCACCGGTGATGCGAATCCGGCGCAGCCCGAGTGGCGCGAGCTGGCCGACAACCGCAGCGATCTCCTCGTACGACAGGATCTCGGCCTTCGGCAGCCACGGCAGCCCCTCGGCGGGCATGCAATAGAGGCAGCGGAAGTTGCACCGGTCCGTCACCGAGATCCGGAGATACTCGATGCTCCGCCCGAACTGGTCCTTGAGCGCGGCGCTCATAGCGGGTGAGGCGCTGCGGTACCGGTTCCCGCGCCAACCCACTCGCGGGTGCCGTCCGTGTAATGCTCGAGCTTCCAGATCGGTACGCGCTGCTTGAGTTGCTCGATCACGTATCGCGACGCGTCGAGCGCTGGGGCGCGGTGCGCGTGGCCGACGACGATCGCGACGCTCACATCCCGGAGCATCAGCGTACCGAGGCGATGCTCGATGATGAGCCGAGTGACCCCGAACGTTTCCGCGGCCTCACGCGCAATCGCCGCTATCTCGCGTTCGGCCATGGCGCGGTAGCTCGAGTACTCGATTCCCGTGACCGGACGCCCGTCATTGACATCTCGGACGCAACCGAGGAAGACGCTGATCGCCCCACACGAGTCGTCCCCTGCCTCGGCGATGAGCGACGCGACATCGATCGGTCTGTCGACGAGTGCGGTGCGCATCAGCCGCCGGCCACTGGTGGGATGATCGCAACTTCGTCGTTGCCGTTCAGCGTGGTGCCGACACTCGCGTAGCTCTCGTTCACGGCGACGAGCGGGCGCGGCGGGAGGCGGTTTCCGCCGGACATCCCCTGCAAGGCACCGAGCACATCGTGGACGGTCGACCCGGCCGGCAGGTCGAGCTCGATCGCCGAAGTTCCGAGCGCATCGGCGTAAGAGGCGAAAAGCAAGACTGTTACGGTCATGAGCTCTCGGAGAATATAATCACCGGCTCCTCGCGCGCGTTCCCGGAAAAAAAACCCGGCGCGTCCACGCGCCGGGTTGTCTGGCCGTTGCTTCGTCGGACGACTCAGTCTTCGGACAGCTCCTCGGCGAGCTCCGTTCCGGCGACCATCGCGCGCAACTCCTTTGACGGCTTGAACACGGGCACCGGTCGCGCAGAAACTTCGACCGGAGATCCGGTGCGCGGGTTCCGCGCCATTCGCGTCTTCCGCTGACGAATCTTGAAGGTGCCGAAGCCGCGAACCTCGATGTTCTTCTGTTGCTGAAGCGCTTCCTTGATGGCGTCGAGAAAGGCGTCAACCACGCGCGCGCAGTCCTTCTTGGAGATCATTGGTCCGGCAGTCTGCGAAATCTGCGCGGTGACTCGCTCGACCAAGTCGGCTTTCGTCATTGAAGGACCTCGGGAGGGACGCGAACAAAAACGGACGGCCAACGGCTCGAAACTAGACCGTTACCTATTGTGTGTCAAGCGCTTGGCTCACTTGAGGCGGGTTCGGAAACCGCCGTGCGACGCACTGGCCTGCGCGGACGAGCCCGGTGGAAAATCCGGGCTGCGGAACCTACACCGGGCTCTTCCGAACGGTGTCCATGAACTCCTGGAAGAGCGGCCGTGCGTCGTGCGGCCCGGGCGCCGCCTCGGGGTGATACTGCACGGCAAAGATCGGCTGCTCACAATGCTTCAGCCCTTCGACGGTCCCGTCATTCAGATTCACGTGGGTTACCTCGAGCGCCGGGGCGCCCGGTACTCCGCCCTCGCCACCCTGTACGGCGAACCCGTGGTTCTGCGAGGTGATGAGGACGCGCCCGGTCGACAGCTCCTTCACGGGATGATTCCCGCCGCGGTGCCCGTACGGCATCTTCACGGTCGAGCCGCCGAATGTCAGGCCCAGCAGTTGGTGGCCGAGACAGATCCCGAAGATGGGCACGCCCGCAGCCGCGATCTCCTTGATCGTCCCGGGTGCGTAGCCGATGGCGGCGGGGTCGCCGGGTCCGTTGCTCAGGAAGACGCCGTCGGGGTGGCGCTCCAGCACAGCTTTCGCTGGCGTGGTCGATGGTACGACGGTGACTCGACACCCCTGCTCCTCGAAGAGCCGGAGGATGTTGCGTTTGATGCCGAAGTCGTAGGCGACGATGTGCGTCTTCGCACGCGGATCGCCCCAGGCGTACTCCGACTTCGTCGAGACGCGCGTTGCGAGGTCGAGCCCTTCCATGCTGGGGCAGGCCTCGAGTGCGGCCCTGGCTTCGGCGTCGGGCGTTTCACCGGTGCCGATCACGCCGCGCATCACACCAGCCGAACGGAGGTGTCGCGTGAGGCGGCGCGTGTCCACCCCCTCGAGAATCGGCACGTTCGCCGCAGCCAACCAGCTGCGAAGGTCGCCAGTGGCGCGCCAGTTCGAGTATGTACGCGAGAGCTCGCGCAGCACGACGCCCGCGACCTGTGGCTCGGCGGACTCTGGATCTTCTGTGTTGATCCCGTAGTTGCCGATCATGGGCGCCGTCATGACGACGATCTGGGCGCGGTATGACGGGTCGGTGTAGACCTCCTGATACCCCGTCATGTTCGTCGTGAACACGACCTCCGCAACCGCCGGAGGGACGGGTGCATCCAGACGGCCACGAAAAAGGGTTCCGTCCTCGAGGAGGAGGAACCCTGGAACGGAGCGTGGGTTGCTCACCAGCGGTCGCTACTGCTTCGGCTGCGGCGTCGGGGCCGGCGCCGCGGGCGCCGTGGTGTCAGCCTTCGGCGCCTCGAGGGGCACAGCCGAGCTGGGGGCCTGGCTCGAAGGCGTCGCGGGTGCGGCGGGAGTGGTCAGCGGCGCGTCGAGGACGGACGACGGGACGCGCGTGCGGGCCGACGCGACCTGGAGAACGAACGCGAGAACCAGGAAGATCGCGCCGCACCACCAGGTGGCCCGCGTGAGCAGGTTGCCCGCCTGCCGCGTCCCAATCAGCGAGTCAGCCGCGGAAGTAGCGCCACCGAAGCTCGCGGCTAGACCGCCTCCCTTCCCGGCTTGCAGCAGGATGGCAACGACGAGAACGAGGCTGTCGATGATCAGCAGAATGAGGAGGAGCGTATACCACATGGCGCGGGCGGGCTTGGGCGAACGGAACGGACAGCCACGTAATATCGCCGGGGCGAGCCACTTGGGTCAACCCGAGCAAATCCACGGTGTTCCGTGAAGCCGGCGGTTGTCAGTCGGCGGTGTCGAGTCCCCGCCGGCGGCGCTACGCGCGGACGATCGTGGCCCAGCCGTCGGCGTCGAGGCTGGCGCCGCCGACGAGCACTCCATCCACCTCGGGCACCGCGACGAGCTCAGCCACGTTACCTCGGCTCACGCTGCCGCCGTAGAGCACGGGAATCGATGCTGCTTTCTCTCCCGCGAGCTCCGTCAGGACCCGGCGCACGACGGTGTGCATCGAGGACGCGTCCCGCGGGGTCGCCGTGCGGCCGGTGCCAATCGCCCACACCGGCTCGTACGCTACCAGCGCGTTCGCGATCTGGGCGGGCTGCAGCTTCGCGAAGCCGGCTCGCAGCTGCCTGACGACGACTGCCTCGGCCTGTCCGTGCTCGCGCTCGTCGATCTTCTCACCGACGCAGAGCACTGGCGTGAGGCCAGCGCCCGCGACCGCGGCACATTTGAGTCCGGTCTGCTCGTCGGTTTCGCCGAACACGTGCCGGCGTTCGGAGTGGCCAACGAGCACGAGTCGAGCGCCGGCATCACGCACGATGGGAGCGGACAACTCGCCCGTGAACGCGCCCTTCGGCTCCCAGTGCACGTTCTGCACTCCCAGCAGGATGTCTGGGCGCTCGCGCAGCGACTCGGCGGTAGCGGCCAACGTGAGCGCCGGCGGAAAGAACACAACGGATCGATCCGCTCGGCGCGCGTAATGGGCGAGGAAGGTCCGCATGAACGCCTTGGCGTCCGTGGGACCGTGGTTCATCTTCCAGTTCGCCGCGAAGACCGGCTTTCGGATCACGATCGGCGGTCCTCGAGTGCGTCCACCCCTGGTAGCGGTTTGCCCTCGAGGAACTCGAGGGACGCGCCGCCGCCGGTGGAAACGTGGCTCATCTTGTCCTCGAGCCCCGCTTCGGCGACCGCCGCCGCGGAGTCTCCGCCGCCCACGATGGTCGTCGCGCCCCTGGCTGTTGCCTCCGCCATTGCCTGCGCCACGGCCCGCGTGCCGGCGTCGAACGGTGGCGTTTCAAACACGCCCATGGGCCCGTTCCAGAGCACGGTGCGCGCGGTCGCAATCGCGCGCGCGTACGAGCGCATGGTGTCGGGGCCGATGTCGAACATCGCTTCGTTAGGCGGCACGGCGTCGCGCTTCACCGCATGGGCGGCCTGCGGCTGTTCCAAGGACGGCGCGACGACCGCGTCGTGCGGAAGCGTGAGTCGGTAGCCGGCACGATCGAGCAGAGACTTCGCGAGTTCCACGCGATCGGGTTCCACGAGCGACTTCCCCGTCTCGAGGCCCATCGCCTTGTAGAACGTGTTCGCCATTGCGCCGCCGATCAACAGGCCGTCGACCTTCGGCAGCAGGGCCTCGATCACGTCGATCTTTCCCGAGATCTTCGCGCCGCCGAGGATGGCAATGAACGGCCGTTCCGGATTCGACAGCGCGCGGCCGAGGTACTCGAGCTCCTTCTCCATGAGCAGCCCGGCGACCGCTGGCCTGAGGTGTGCCGCCACGCCCGCCGTCGACGAGTGCGCTCGGTGCGCTGCGCCGAACGCGTCGTTCACGTAGAGATCACCGAGGCGCGCGAACGATCGCGCGAGCGCGTCATCGTTCTTCTCTTCGCCGGCGGCGAACCGCGTGTTCTCGAGGAGGAGGATCTCGCCATCCCTCAGCGCATTCGTGGCGGCAACGGCGTCATCACCCTCGAGTGCCGCCGCGAACTTCACGGCGTGGCGCGTCAGCTTCCCGAGCCGCTTCGCGACGGGCGCCAGCGAAAACTTCGCGTCCGGCTTTCCCTTCGGCCGCCCGAGGTGTGAGAGCAGTACCACGCGCGCACCGCGCTCGATCAGTGCATCGATCGTTGGCAGCGCGGCACGAATGCGGGTGTCGTCCGTGACCGTGCCGCTCTCATCGAGCGGCACGTTGAAGTCGACGCGGACGAGCGCACGCTTGCCGCGCACCTCCGCGTCGGTGAGATCGCGAATCGTGCGCTTCCCTCTCATCAGTTATCGGCCAGCGGTCGCCGGCTCGCGGCTCTCCAGCCGCGCGCCCATGAATCGGATGAGATCCACGCACCGCGACGCGTACCCCCACTCGTTGTCGTACCAGCCCGACACCTTCACCATGGTCCCGTCCACGACGTTCGTGCTCTTCGCGTCGAGGATGCACGACGCCGGGTTGCCGATGTAGTCCGACGATACGAGCTCCTCATCGCTGTACCCGAGGATGCCCTGCATCGGGCCGTCGGCGGCCTTCCTGAACGCTGCGTTCACTTCCTCGATGGTCACGGGTCGCTCGACCTCGACGGCGAGGTCCGTGAACGACACGTCGGGCGTGGGGACGCGAAGCGAAATCCCGTCGATCTTGCCCTTCACTTCCGGAATCACGAGCGACGTCGCTTTCGCGGCACCGGTCGTGGTCGGGATGATCGACATGGCCGCGGCGCGCGCGCGACGCAGGTCCTTGTGTGGGAGGTCGAGGATGTTCTGGTCGTTGGTGTAGCTGTGAACCGTGACCATCGAGCCGTGTCGGAACCCGAAGGCGTCGCGCACGACCTTCACCATCGGCACGAGGCAGTTCGTCGTGCACGAGGCGTTCGAGACGATGTGATGCTTGGCCGGGTCGTACTTGTCGCTGTTCACGCCCATAACGATGGTGATGTCTTCGCCCTTCGCGGGCGCGGAGATGACCACCTTCTTCGCGCCACCCTTGATATGCTTGCCGGCATCTTCGGCTTTCGTGAAACGGCCGGTGGATTCCAGTACGATGTCCACGCCGAGGTCGGTCCACGGGAGCGCCGCCGGGTCCTTCTCGGCGAAGACGCGAATCTCGTCGCCATCGACCGTGATGCCGTTCGCCGACACCGCGACATCACCGGCATACGTGCGATGGACCGAGTCGTACTTGAAGAGGTGCGCGAGCGTCCTCGTGTCGGTGAGGTCGTTCACGGCGACGAAGTCCAGATCGGTGACGCCCTGTTCCTTCGCGGCGCGGAGAACCTGGCGCCCGATGCGTCCGAACCCGTTGATCCCAACTCGAATTGCCATCCCAGCATCCTCACGGAAGCGGCCGGTCGCTCGCAGCACGAGCGCGGCCGAAGGTGACGTAACTCACGATGCGCACGCCGCGCGCGATGAGCGCGTCGGCGCAGGCGTTCATCGTCGCGGCCGTCGTGACGACATCGTCGACGAGCACGATGTGTGCGCCGCGGAGTCGCGACGGCGCCGACGTGGAAACATCAAATGCCCCGGCCACGTTGCGCAAGCGGTCGCCGGGCGCGAGCCGCGTCTGCGACTCGGTGTTCCGAGCACGCGCGAGCGCATCGGTCCACACCGGGATGTGCCAGCGCGATGCCAGTCCGCGCGCCAACAACTCGCTCTGATTGAACCCGCGTTCGCGGAGCCGTGCGGGAGCGAGTGGCACGGGTACGAGCGCTGTTCGCTCCTCGATCACGTCGCGCGGCCAGGCGAGCCGCGCCATTCGGTGCGCCATCCCGTCGGCCGCCGCGCGCCACCCGTCGTACTTGAGTGCGTGCACGACCTCGCTGCCACTCCCACCAGGAACCCAGCACACGGACCGCACCGCGCGAACGTAGGGCGGCAGCAGATCGCACCATCGACACCGGTGTTTGATGTGCGGGTGTCCGCACCGCGTGCACTGCGGGAATGGGATCGCGTCGAGTCGTGACCAGCACCACCCACAGACGACTCCGGCCTCGGACGCCCGGAGCGGCCGGTCGCACGCGACGCAGACGCGCGGCAGCAGCAGATCGGCGAGCCCAGCGGCCGCGGCGTGCGCCGCGCGCGACAGCCAGTCGAGCCGTTCGCGGCCAATGCGATCCCGCAGCAGCTCGCCGATCATGCTCCGTCACTCACCGCGCCACCGACGCGCGCATGGCGGCCCAGTCGGGCGTGATACCGAACCAGCGCTCGAAGGAGAGTGCTCCCTGGGCGAGCAGCATCTCGAGACCGTCCGCGGCTCGATGGCCGCGCGAGCGGGCCGCACGTACGAGCGGCGTCTCGTCGCGGCGCGGGATGAGGTCGAGCACCGCGGCATCCGGCGCGAGGCGGTCGACATCGACGGGCAGATTGTCGTCGAGCCCCACGGGCGTGGCGTTCACCAGGACGGCGGCGTCGCGGAGCACGCGGAACAGCAGATCTGGTGTATCGAGCGCCCGCGCGAGTGCGAACCGCTCACACAGCGCGAGCGCGCGAGATGCCGTGCGCGCGTGCAATCGAACGTCGCGAAATCCAGCGGCCTCGAGCGCGGCGAGCACAGCGGCGGCAGCGCCTCCCGCACCGAGCACCACGACGGGGCGAGTACGGTCCGCGTCGGGCGCCGTCGCGTCGAGGAGCCGGAGGAACCCGCCGACGTCGGTGTTGTCACCCGCCAGCGCTCCGTCCTCGACCCAGAAGGTGTTGACGGCGCCGACTCTCGTGGCGAGTGGCGTCAGCCGATCGCAACGCGCTGCGACGTGCTCCTTGTGGGGGATCGTGATGTTCCCGGCCGCGCGCTCGGCGACGAGCCTGGTGAGCGTATCGCTCAAACCGACGGGAGGAACATCGACCGCCTCGTAGCGCAGCGGCAATCCGGCGCTCCGGAGTGCGGCATTCTGGAACGTCGGCGAGAGCGAATGAGCAACCGGGTGACCGAGCAGTACCAGCCGCCCCGGCAGCGCACTCACGATGCGTCTGGGGTTCGCTCGGCGGTGATGCGATCGAACACGCGCTTGATCTCGTGCTCCAGCTCCTCGAACGTCGCGCGGTAGACGTCGAGATCACCGCCGAACGGATCGCTCACCGCACGGTCGCTGGAGCCGTGCGCCGCATAATGCGTGAGCAGATGCGCCTTCCCTTCGCCGCCGAGAGCCTCGGCACGCTCGAGGTGATGCGGCCCCATCACGAGGACCACATTCTGTTCCGCGACGATCTCCTTCGTGAGCTGACGTGCGCGATGGCCACTGAGGTCGACACCGTTCTCGAGTGCGACGAGGAGCGCGCCGTCCGACGCAGGTGCTCCGTCCCACGCGCTCGTCCCGGCGCTCGACACGTCGAAGTCGATGAGCCCACGCTCGATCGCTTCGCGACGCGCGATGCCTTCAGCAAGGGCGCTGCGACACGTGTTCCCGGTGCAGACGAAGAGCAGTTTCATTGGAGCTTAGACGTCCCCGATGAGGTCTGGCGCACTCTCGCGCAGCGTCGCGGCGGTCACCGCGCCTGGACGAATCACGCGCGGGCGCGGGCCCGTGCAATCGATGACCGTCGAGGGTGCCGACGGCGACAACCGCCCCGCATCGAGCACGCGAAGCCTGCCGCGAATGATCGCGTCGCGCCACTGCTGCAAAATCTCGGTTGCCGACATCGCTGGCGGTACCCCTGGCAGGTTTGCGCTCGTCGAGGTGATGGGATCGCCATACGCGCGGATCAGTCGCGAGATTCCATCGTGCGGGGTCCAGCGCACCGCGACGCCGCCCTCGGGTCCGCGAAGCCGGGCAGGCACGCGCCGCTCGCCGCCGGGAAGCACGAGTGTCACGGGCCCAGGCCAGTGCCGGGCCGCGATGCGTGCCGCGGACCGCGTGAGGTGCAAGCCGAGTCGGCCGAGCATCTCGCTCCCGGCGATGAGGAGCAGGAATGGTTTCGCGGGCGGGCGCCGCTTCAACTTCACGAGCCGCTCGACGGAGTCGTGGTCGACGGCGCCGCCGAACCCGTACACGGTTTCCGTGGGGTACGCGAGCACGCCGCCGGTCTGCAGGTAGGCGATCGTTGGCGCAAGCGCCGCTTCGACCTCCTCGCGAGACCAGAACGGGATTGCCGTCGGTTCGACGCTCATTCGGGCGCGGCGAACAGCGCTTCGGCCCGCGCGAAGTCCGCCTCGTCGGTGATCTTCATCGCGCGTTCGCTGCCGCGCACGACCGTGACCGGGAGGCCGAGTCGCTCGAACAGCGCGGCGTCGTCGGTGGCGGTCACGCCCTCGCGGCGCGCCCGCGCGTGCGCTTCTTCGATGAGGTCACGAGGAAACCCTTGCGGTGTCTGCGCGCGCCAGAGCCGTGCGCGCTCCACCGTTCGCACGACGTTCCCCTGCTCGTCCACCTCCTTGAGCGTGTCGACGACCGGCAGCGCTGCGACGGCGCCCCGTCCCGTGCGCGCTTCGGCGATCACGCGATCGACCATCGCCGCGCTCAC
>DASURJ010000950.1:0-8834 GCA_036280115.1 Gemmatimonadaceae bacterium | reverse complement strand
CTCGGCCAGCGGCCGTGAAACCGCCACCACGGCGTCGAATCGCTTCAATGCCCTCGTATCGCGGTACTCGTAGAGCCGATTGCGCCAGGGACCCTTCGTGAAGCCAGGCGCCGTGGAAACGGTCGCGATTCCCGCCCGCCGTGCCACGTCGCCGTCCACGACGTCCGTGTGATAGCCATGGCTGTGCACGACGTCTGGTGCGACCTCGTCGAGGATGCGGGCGAATGCGGCTCTTTCAAGCAGATATCCTCGCGCCGGCGCCTCGAGTGGGCGGAGCTCGACGCCGGCACGCTCAAGGGGGGTGGCGAACGTGTGATCCGGGTCCCAGCGCTCGACGACAGGCACGACGACCACACGATGCCCGCCCAGGTGCTGGCCGACGGCGAGTGAATGAACGACGCGCTCGAGGCCACCCGCATCCGCGGGGGCCAGGAGGTGCATGATCTTCACGTCGTGGGCGCTCGCTTCATCGTGATGGCCTCAACGCGCGGCGTGCTTCTTTCACGCTGGTAGATTCGCTCGTACGCCCGCACCATCGTGTCGAGCGTGAATGCTTCCAGCACCCGTGCGCGAGCCGCCCGTCCATCCCGCTCGAGGCCGACGCGATCGAGAAGGGCATCACGCCAGGCCATGGAAAGAGCCGCGACGTCTTCGCTCGGCACGAGGCGCTGACGCAACGTGGAACCCAGCACCGCGGCGTTTCCGCCGACGTCGGTGACGACGGGGCACAGGCCGGCGCTCATCGCCTCGAGCAGGCTGATCGACGTGCCCTCGCTGCGCGAGGACATGGTGAACAGGTCGAACGCCGCGTGCAGCCGATGGATGTCGTTCCGCCATCCCAGCCAGTGCACTGCATCCGCAACTCCGGCCGCGGCAGCGTCGGCCATCAGAGCATCCCGTTGCGAGCCGTCCCCGGCGATCACCAGCACCGGCGCTTCTCCCGCCGTCCAGGAGCGACGGAGCAACGCGAAGGCAGCAACCATCACGTCGAAGCCCTTCACCAGTTCCAGTCGGCCGATGCTGCCGATGATCGGGACGGTGCGGGAGAGGCCGAGCTCCTCGCGCAGGGAGCCATCGTCGACCTGCGGGAGGAACAGGTCCACGTCGACGCCGTTCGGAACCACACGAATTCGCGACGCCAGTTTCGTGACGCCGGCGCTCAACTGCTCGGCGACGGTGGCGGAGACGGCCACGATGACGTTCGTTCGCCGCGCCGCCGCGCCGTCGAGCGTTCTCGCCAGCCAGGGGTCGGGGAAGGCGCGCCCGTGCTCCGTGTGCACGAGCCAGGGAACCCCGGCCATCCTCGCCGCGAGTGAGGCCTTGTACCAGACACCGGAGTGGGTGTGCACGACGTCGGGAGCAAGCTCGCGAATCGAGTCGGCGAGCGAGGCCGGACGCAGCAGGGAGAAGCGGGACATCGGCCTGGCGACGTGGACGTGGGCGAATTCGCCCAGCCCTTCGCCGAAGCGGCCGACGAACTGGAGGTTCAGGACGTGCGACTCGAAGCGCTCACGGTCCATGCGTCGCAGCATCTCGAACAGCAGCCGCTCCATCCCGCCGTAGTTCAGGTTCTGGACGATGTGTACGACGCGCAGCTTACCCGTCATCAGGAGAGCCTCGTCACGATCATCGTCCGCGCACCCATTCCATCGTCTCGCGCAGGGCGGGCCGAGGATCGCTCACGCGCCACACTTCGTTCTTCACTCCTGCTCCAGGCCAGAGGAACCTTCCGACAGCGGCCAGGCGACTGCCCAGCTCCGGGGAATTCGCCCGTCCGCGCAGGCGGGCCAGCAGGTGGTCCACTTCTCCCCACCACCAGCGGACCCGAACGCCCACGGCATACCGCGTCACCGGCGCCGGCTCAGCGCCCAATGCGGCGCCAAGGAGGAGCGCTGGAAAATCGACACCGGCGTCGATCGCGAGCTGCAACGATCCCCAGAAGCGGCCGTTGATCTCCATCAGGTACAGCCGGCCGGTGGACCGGTCCTGCTTGAACTCGACCATGGCGGGTCCGGACCAGTTCAGCGCCTCGAGGAGCGTCAGCGATCTCTCGACGGCCTGCGGGTCGGCCTCGATGCTTTCGGCGCACACGCTCACACCGCCACTCGGCGGCTTCTCCCTAATGCGGCGATGGGCGAACTGGGCGATCAGCCGGCCCTTCCAGGTGAGCAGGAAGATTCCCGTCCCCGGTCCCTGGATGCGCTCCTGGAGCAGGAGCGGGAAGGCGGAGGGGGAAAGTACCTCGACCATGTGCTGGAGCTCGTCCCGGTCATTCGCGTAGCTGACCCCCAGCTTCTCGCGATCCGGTCCCTCGCCGGACACCGACCGGGCCGGCTTGAGCACCACGGGGAAGGAGATCGCTGCGAGCTCGGACCCGATGAGCCCGTCCTTATCCCGCAGCACGACCTGCTTCGGGACGGCGATACCCAGGGTGGCGGCGAGCGCAGTAACTGCCTCTTTGTCGGCCACCCTCCGGAACACGTCAAGCGGGACCGTGGGGATACGTACCCCGGCCATGCGGTCAGCGGCTGGAAGCAGGGCGAGAATCGCCTCCTCGGAGACGGGAAGCACGATCTCGACCTGCCAGCGGCTCGCAAGGGAAGCGACGGCCTCGGCGAACTGCGCGGGCTGCGACAGTGGGTCGGGCACCTGCGCCTCGGCGACGGCGAAGCGCGACACCCCGGCGAGACTGCGGCGACGCGGCGAGCACACGAACACGCGATAGCCGGCCCGCCCGAGGGAGCGCACGATCGCCAGTGAAGGGCGGAGATGTCCGTCCGTCACCAGAACTGCGGGAACGCTCACGTACGAGGAACCCGGCCGCGATTCGGACCAACGGTGTCCGGAACCAGGGAGCCGATCGTCTTCGCGGTGGCGGGTGTCCCGCGCGCACGCACGCCGACAGTGGCGCGAACGCGGTGCCCGCGAGCGATCGGCCGAGCGAGTGAAGACAGCGGATCCTTCAACCGCCGGTCAACAGCGAACGCGAGCGCCCCCGTCATCGCGGCGAGGATGTAGATCGCGTCCATGTACGCAAACGAGACGAAGAACCCCGATACGGCGAAGGCGATCGCTGACAGCGGAAGATACGCCGCAGCGTGGAACATGAACCGCTCCTCCCAATCCCCGCTTGCCCAGTCCTCCGGCATGCGTCGTCGGAGCCGCCATGGCGTGGCGATGCACGTCCAGACGAGCAGTGTGAACAGGACGAGGCCGGGCACGCCGAGCTCCGAGCCAGCCTGCAGGAAGGAATTATGAGTCACCGACCACTTGATGCCCGGCAGGCCAGGCCTCCAGTTCACGGCGCGGTCGGAGATCGTCGCTTCCGCCCGTCCGAACTGGCTGACCCCGAGCCCGAACACGGGATACTCCGCCATGTACTTCAGGGCTCGTATCCCGAGCTCGCGGCGTCCCTGCGTCGCATCCCAGTTGTAATCCTCCTTCACGGAGGTGATGGTGGACATCTGCTTCCAGTACCCCTCAGGGGCGGCGAACACCAGGCCGACGGCCATGACGGCGACGACGGCCACTCGGCGGACCACCGAGGTCCCCTTCAGGGAGAAGAGATAGACCAGCACGACGACGGCGAGCCCGAGGAAGGCGCCACGCGATCCGGTGAGGGCGATCGTCCACACGCTGCCAAGGAGCACCGCAGCGGCAACGAGCTTGCCGATCCTGCCCGAGCTCCGAAAGGCTAGGAGGGTCAATGGAATCCCGACGAGCAACACGAGGCCGACTTCGTTCGCATCCCAGGTGTACAGGGTGTCGAGCCGCTCGAGGCCGGAATTCGCCATGCTCATGCCGTAGACGAAGAGCGACAGCCAGACGAGCAGCCCCGCCCCGATCACGTACGCCCAGACGAAAATCTGAAGGTCCCGCATGTTCCGGATGGCGGCGACGAGCAGGAAGGCGGTGAGGAGCACCTTCGAGAAGTTCTGGGAGAACGCGTACCACGCGCCGCCCTGGGAGATGCCGAAGGCGATCGAGCCCAGGGAAAGCAGCCCGATTCCAATCACCATCTTCGTCGTCGGACGCCTGATCCAGCTCTTGTCAGCGGCTGCCGACGGGATGAAGGCCAGCGCGGCGAAGGCGACACCGGCGAGCAGCAGGCCCGGTCGCAGCACGGTCATCCAGGCGAAGTACTGGTTGATCCGGCTGATCGCCATCACGATCAGTCCGACGACGCAGAGCCGCGCCACATCCAGGCCGAGACGAGGAGCGCGCGCCTGCGCCACGCGCCGGTTCGGTGCGAGTCTCGACGATGTCAGCGTGCCGGCTGTGGCTCTCATATTGCCTCCTCACATGCCCCGCCTTCATCCCGACAGACGGCCTCCCTCGATCGGGCTTCCGGGGCGGAGCTCACGACAATATAGCTTCCAGCTCCCGCTCCGGCTTCACGCATCTCCACGAGGCTCGCCGACTTGTCCCGACCCATCACTCTCGTTGCCGTTGGAGACCTGCAGCTCGGGGACTCCCCGACCAGCGTCGGCTACGGCTTCTATTCGCGGTACGCCAATTCTCCCCTCGAGGACCTCTTCACCGGACTCCAGTCCGCGACGAGCGGTGCGGACATCCTGTTCGGCAACCTCGAGACGACACTGGTGCCCCCCGAACCGGGTGAGCTTCGGCGCAGCGCACTACAGCTTCGCGGAGAGACGGAATTCGCGGCTTCGCTGCGTCGAGTGGGGTTCGACGTCCTGAACGTCGCGAACAACCATGCGATCCAGCACGGCACCGACACGTTCAGGCAGACGGTCGCAACGCTTCGAGAAGCGGGGATCGCCTGCTGCGGGGTGCGCGGAACCGATGGGTGGGCGAGCGAGCCGGCGGTGCTCCAGCGTGGGGGCCAGGACGTCGGATTCCTCGGCTACTGCCTCCGCCCACGGCAGTATGGCGCCGAGCTGCCGCCCTACGCGGAGGGCGACACGGCGAGCATCTGCCGCGACGTCGAACGGCTCCGGGCGACTGGCGCACTGGTGCTCGTCTCCCTCCACTGGGGAGAGGAGTTCGTCTCCCGTCCCTCCAGCGCGGAGGTGGCCATGGCGCACGCCATCATCGATGCGGGGGCGGTCGCCATCCTCGGACATCACCCGCACGTCACCCGGCCGGTCGAGCGATATCACTCCCGTCTCATCGCCTACAGCCTGGGGAACCTCATCGGCGACATGACGTGGTATGCCCCGTTCCGGACCGGGGCGATCCTCCGCTGCGATCTCGCCGACGGCGGGATCGTAGGTGAATCGGTCAGCGCCACGCGGCTGAGCGACGACTATCGACCGTCGCTCGACCCGCGAAGCGTCGTGCCCGTCGTCACGACCGACGAGCTGCACCCCCTCGAGGAGGGGGCATACGAGCGCGCCATCGCGAAGAGCATGCGCGAGCAGCGAGTCGCCGCCTACCGTGCCGCTGTGCTCAACATACGGCGGATGCCCCCTGGCGTCCTGCTGCAGCTCGTGCGCGAAACCCTGCGAAACAAGGTGGACGCCGTGCGCGAGCGCCTGGTCGCTCGCCCCTCCTGACCGGAAGGATCAGGAGCAGAGAAGACCGGCGGCGCGAAGGGAGAACCCGCGGCTGCTCACGCCCGGCGGAATGTTCACCCGGGGAAGCGAGAGCAGCTCCGTCGGACGCTGCGCGAGCCATCCACCGCTCACCCCGAGGGCGGCGACATAACCCGCGTCCCGGGCGGCGCGCATCACCGAAGCATCGTGCAAGCCGTACGGATAGGCGATCCAGGGCAACGGCTTGGCGACGCGCTCGCGGAGCCACGCCAGCGGCCGTTCGAGCTCGGACCGCAGCTCCTCCGGACCGAGCAGCGGCAGGTTCGGGTGGCTCCAGGTGTGCGACCCGAGGGTGATCCCCGGCAGGCGGGAAGCGCGCAGGACGTCATCCTCCGTCGCGGCACAAAGTGCGGGAGGAAGATCGTGCACGTCGTGTCGGTTGGCCGATGCCCACGCTCGCACCGCCGCGTCCTCTCCCCGAAGCTCACCCAGGGCACGGGACCGGACCTCCGGATCCAGGCCGGCGTTTCCATCGCGCGCGAGGGCGTCCCACCAGAAGGAGTGGCCACCGAGGAACGCCGGGGCGACGAAGATGGTCGCTGGCAGGCCGCGCCGAACCAGCTCGCCGATTCCATGCTCGACCGCGCCACCGTACGCGTCGTCGAACGTGATCGCGACGCGCGGCCTGCCTCGGCCACGAGCCTCCGAGGAGGGCAGCAAGGCCTCCTCGAGGGGGATGACGTCGTGCGTCTGCTCGAGCAGATCGACCTGCGTGACGAACCGGGAAAGGGGGAGATGATTCGCGAGATCGCCCGCAGGCGGCTCGCCGTCGGGCACGATGTTGTGATAGGCGAGCACGAGCACTCGCCCGGACACCCTGCGCCGGTGCCATGCTGCCGCCCCCGACCAGACGAGCGCGCGTTCGGCTACTCCCTTGATCAGGCTTCGCACCCGACGGCCTATGCCCGGAAGCTGCGCGGCGACCCTTCCACCACCGCCTCCTGCCACGCGTACACGTTCGCCAGGAGCCAGAGCGACTCCCCATGGTCGGCCTGGCCGGTGGCGTGCTCGCAGACGAGTCGGTCGATCTCGGACCGGTCGAAGTATTGCGCCGCCGGATGCGATGGATCACGCAGCCGGTCCATCGCGGGTGAGAGAACGGGGGAGCGGAACCAGTCACCGAGGGGCACGCCGAAACCGGACTTGGAGCGGCCAGCGACGTCGGCACTCAGCTCGCGCCGGGCGAGCTGCTTGAGCACCCGCTTGGTCGTCCGGCGGCCGAGCTTGAGCCTCGTCGGCATCCGAACGGCGTGCTCCACGAGTGGAATGTCGAGGAAGGGAACTCGACCCTCGAGGCTGCACGCCATGGACATCCTGTCCATGCGATCGAGGGCGCAGCCCAGATAGGTACGCAGCTCGTAGCGGGAGAGAGTCTCGACGTCGTCATCCGAGACGCGCGCTTCGGCGAGCAGGCGCCGGCGCTCCGTCAGCGCTCCGTCCACCGGTGCGCCGGTGAGCCGCGCAACGACTTCCGGCGCCACGTAGGCGGAATTGAGGATGAGCCCGTCGTCGACGCTCCGGCCGACGAGGTCGGCCAGCTTCGCGGCGCGGTGCCCGGGACTGCGCCGTGCCCCCGCGGCGAGGAGACGGCGCGCGCTCGCCGGAAGCCCTTCGAGCGCCTCGCGCACCCGCGCGATGTGATAGCGCGGATATCCGCAGAACAGCTCGTCGGCGCCCTCGCCCGTCAGCACGACCGTCACCGATTGCCGCGCGACTCGGCTGAGCTGATACAGCGGGATCGCGTTGGGGTGGCTCAGCGGCTCGTCGTTGAACCAGACCAGCTTGTCCAGCAGATCGAGGAACTCACCGGGCTCCGCGAACACCGTGTGATGATCGGTGCCGAAATGCTTCGCCGTCCCTGCCGCGAGTGCGCTCTCGTCCCATGCCGGGTCGCGAAATCCGACGGCGAATGTCTGGAGCCGGTGGGGGCTCGCCTTCGAGGCGTAACCGGTCACGAGCCCCGAATCCACACCACCGCTGCAGTAGCTCCCGAGCGGCACCTCGGACATCATCTGCGACTCCACCGACCGAACGAGCAGTCGTTCCACTTCCTCCGCGGCGTCCTCCAGGCTGCTCGCGCCGAGGATCCGGCCGGAGGGTGGGTTCCAGTATGGGCGTACCGCGAGCGTGCCCTTCTCCCACACGGCGATGTGGCCGGCCGGAAGCCGGCTCACGCCCTCGAAGAAGGATCCCGAGCCGGCGATATAGCGGAAGATCAGGTATTCCTGCAGCGCCTCCGGGCGGAGCCGCGGGCGGGTGCCCAGTCCCGCGAGCACCGCCTTGATCTCCGATGCGAAGACCAGGCTCTCCCCGCTCTGCGCATAGAAGAGGGGCTTGATCCCCAGATGGTCGCGCGCGAGGAGGACGCGATTCCGGCGCAGGTCATGAATGGCGAAGGCGAACATGCCATTCAGCTCGCGCACGAACTCGTCACCGAATTCCTCGTACGCGTGCACGAGCACTTCGGTATCGCTGTGCGTCCGGAAGCGGTGTCCGAGCCGGACGAGCCGCTGCGTCAGCTCGGCGTAGTTGTATATCTCGCCGTTGAAGCTGACCCAGACCGTTCCGTCCTCGTTCGAGAGGGGTTGGGCGCCCCCCTCGACGTCGATGATGCTGAGCCGGCGATGACCGAGTCCCACTCCTGCCGCGCAGTGGATGCCGACACCATCGGGTCCGCGATGCGCGATGACATCGCGCATGGCCACGAGACGCCGCTCGTCCACCGGCCGTTCAGGAGAGGCGTTCGCCAGCCCGCAAATGCCGCACATCAGAGACCAGCCGGGAGGGGGTGAGGATCAGCGGCCCGGTTGCGTCCGTGGGGGCACTGCTGGATCACTGAACGAAGCAGATGCGTCGACGCCGTTCGCTGCAGGATGCGCGGACGCATATCTTTGGATGAAGAGTATTCATCTGAGCCGTTTCAAGCCAGCGATGAGCTTCGTCGATCGAGTCTATCAAGCCGCTCCGGGGTGGATGCAGTCCGTTCTCCTGAACGGATATGCCTATCAGCTCCACCGCAAGCGGTTCGGCGCCGGCTTCCGCTCGCTGCTGGCGGAGTGGGACCGTACGCAGTGGTGGGATCAGGAGAAGCTGCGTGCGATGCAGGACGATCGCGTGAGCTCCCTGGTGCAGTTTGCCGGTGCGAAGGTCCCGTACTATGCGCGGCGGTGGGCGGAGCACGGGGTGACCCTCAGCCAGGTGCAGGGAGTCGCCGACCTGAAGCTGCTGCCCACGATCACGAAGTCCGACATCCGGGCCGCCGGGAGCGAGATGCTG
>DASURJ010000949.1:0-11558 GCA_036280115.1 Gemmatimonadaceae bacterium | reverse complement strand
CACGAGCTCCGCACACCCCTCAACGCCATTGCCGGGTACGCAGAGCTCATCGAGATGGGGATCCACGGTCCCGTGACGCCCGAGCAACGCGAGGCGCTGCGCCGCGTAATGAAGAGCGAGCAGCATCTGCTCGGCCTCATCAACGCCGTCCTGAACTACGCGCGCATCGAGACCGGGAGCGTGCAGTTCGACATCGAGGACGTTCCGGTCGATGAGGTCATCGCGACCTGCGAGAGCTTCGTTACGCCGCAGGCGCGCGCCAAAGCGCTCACACTCGAGACCCCCGACCCCGACCCGTCACTCGTGCTGCGCGCCGATCGCGAGAAGGTCCAGCAGATCCTCCTCAACCTGCTCGCCAACGCGATCAAGTTCACCGACCGCACCGGCCACATCACCATAACGCGGATGGCCTCTGAGAGCGAGGACGGTTCACCGACGGTGACGATCGCCGTGAGTGATACCGGCCGAGGCATTCCGGCGGACAAGCTCGGTACGATCTTCGAGCCGTTCGTGCAGGTCGATCCGGCGCTCACGCGAACGCAGCAGGGCGTCGGACTCGGGCTGGCCATCAGTCGCGAGCTCGCGCGCGCCATGAACGGCAACCTCCGCGCGTCGAGCGTTGTAGGCGAAGGGACCACGCTGACCCTCACGCTGCCCCGGGCGCTCCCGGCTCCGCATCGGGACCTCGCGGTCCTGGCCACCCATTGAAGTAGCGGGCAGCTGGCACTGGACAGCGGAGGTCTACGTTAGTATCGTTCATTATCTACTGAACGACACTAACGTACTGAACCCTTCCAGCAATCACCGTGCACCCCAGCACCCGCCAGTTCATCGAACGCGTCGGCGTCCTCTGCGAGACGGACGGACTGCCACGCATTGCCGGGCGGATCTTCGGCCTGCTGATCGTCACGCCGGGAGAATGCTCCCTCGACGACATGGCCGAGACGCTCGGCGTCAGCAAGGCGAGCATCAGCACCGACGCGCGCCGACTCGAGCAGTTCGGCATTGTCGTTCGCACGAGTCGCCCTGGCGACCGCCGCGACTACTACGCGATCGCGCCGAATGCCCTTCGCCAATCCCTGGAAACGAAGATGCGCGGGATGCGCCAGTTCCAGGAGGTGTTGCGCGAAGCGCGCCACCTGCCCGACGCCACACCCGACGTCCGCGAGCGGATCGATGAGTGGGACGCGTGGCACGACGATGCGCTCGAGGTCATGGCGACGCTCGTCGAGAAGGCGACTGAGCGGCGCGCATCCGCCACGTCACGACGGCGTTGAGGGGTCCGGAACATGATGGTTCGAGGCTCATGCCTAACTCACCGACAATGAAGCGCATCACCATACTCGCGGTCGCCGTCGCGGCGTTCACGCCCGCGCCCGCTTTCGCGCAGACCCCGCAGCAGCCATCGGCTCGTCGGACGGACCGCGCCGCCGCGGCGCCCCGAGACACGGTTCGCCTCGAGCTCGCCGACGCGATCGCACGTGCCGTCGGGCAAAGCGAGGAAGTTCGGCTGGCGCGCTCGCAGGTCGACCTCGCTGACGCGCAGGTCACTGCGGCGCGTTCAGCCGCGCTTCCTCAGATCGACGGGAACCTCTCCTACACGCGCACGTTCGACTCGCCGTTCAATACGGGCACGGGGTTCACACTACCGGACTCGCTCGAGTTCGAGCCCGATCCGACGCTCCCGCTCGAGGAGCGCGTGCGCTACCTCGAGGACCGCGTACCGACCGCCGGTCTCGGCGGGCTGGGTGCACTCTTCGGCAACCTTCCGTTCGGCCAGGCGAACTCGTACGTCCTCTCGGGAAGCGTGTCGCAGCCGGTGTACTCCGGCGGACGCGTGGGCGCCGGGCTCGCGATCGCGCGCGAGTATCTCGACGCCTCACGGCTCGGGCTCGAGGAGTCGCTGGCCGACATCGAGCTCGACGTACAGAACGCGTATTACCGCGCGCTCCTCGCCGCCGAGCTCGAGACGATCTCGCGCGCCGCGGTTGCGCAGGCCGAGAGCTTCCTCAGGCAGGAACGGTTGCGGCTCGAGGCTGGTCAGGCGTCCGACCTCGATGCCATGCGCGCCGAAGTATCCCTCGAGAACCTGCGTCCGCAGTTGGTGGAGGCGCAGAACGCGGCGTCGCTCGCCGTGCTCGATCTCAAGCGGCTCATCGACATCCCGCTCGAGCAACCGGTCGTGCTGACGACGCCGCTCACGGCGCCGAGCGCAACCGAGCTCGCCGATCCGCAGGTCGACGCGCGAGCGGTTCTCGCTCGCCGCGCCGCGGTGCAGGCGGGAGAGCGACAGGTCGAGATCCGGCGGCAGCAGGTGCGCGTCGCGCGCGGCGCGTTGCTGCCGTCGGTGTCGGTCAACATGAACTACGGCCGGCAGATCTTCCCCTCCGACGTGTTCCGGTTCAGCGGTCAGGAGTGGCGGACGGACTGGAACGCGAGCGTGAACGTGTCGGTCCCGATCTTCTCGGGATTCCGCCGGCAAGCCGAGATCGACCAGGCACGCGTCACCCTGCAGCAGGAGCAGCTCAGGCTCGGGCAGCTTCGCGAATCGGTACAGATGGAGTTCGAGCAGGCACGGGGTGAGCGCGAGCGCGCGTCGGCGACGATCGCGGCGCGCCAGCGAACGGTGGACCAGGCGCAGCGGGTTCACGACCTCACGGTGCTGCGGTACGAGCAGGGGCTCGCGACGCAGCTCGAGGTCTCGGACGCGCGGCTCGCGCTGTTGCAGGCACGCACCAATCTCGCACAGGCGATCTCGGATTTCCGCATTGCCGACGCGAGCCTAACGCGATCACTCGGCGGTTCCGCACGCGCACACGCAGAATCCAGGAGAACCAGGTAAATGCCACGGGAATGGAACAGACCCTCGCCGGCGGCCGGCCCGCGGCTCGGCGCGTTCGGTCGTCGGCTCGCGGGCGGCACGCTCGGCATCGCGCTGCTTGCGCTCGCGGCCGCGTGTAACGGGGCATCCGAGGCCGCGACCGCGGACGAGGACAGCGCGGGCGCCGCGGTGACGTTAGGTCCGCGGGACGTTGCGGTCGCCCGGACGATCGAGCTCGGAAGCAGCGTGACGCTACGTGGCTCGCTCGAGCCGGCGCAGACGGTGACGGTGAAGTCCCAGGTCGCTGGCACGGTGCGGAACCTCCGCGTCGACCGCGGCAGCGATGTCAGGCGCGGTCAGGTGCTGGCAACCATCGAGGCGGCGGGCGTGCAGAGCCAGGCTGCCGGCGCCCGCGCCCAGGTTGCGGCCGCGGAAGCCGCACTGGCACTCGCGCGTCAGCGTCTCGAGGGCGCACGGAAGCTTCACGCGGCCGGCGCGATGTCGGACATCGACTTCCGGAGCGCCGAAGCGAACTACGAGGCGGCGGAGGCGCAGCTCGCCGCGGCGCGCGCCCAGGCCGCGACGGCCGGGGAGGCCGCGCGCCGCACGACGGTCACGGCGCCGCTGACCGGATCGGTGAGCCAGCGGTTCGTCGAGGAAGGCGAGGCGGTGGGAAGCAGCGACAACCTGCTCACCGTCGTCGATACGCGGGTCCTCGAGCTCGCGGGTCAGGTCGGGATCGAGGAAGCGCAGCGTGTGCGCGTGGGTCAGCCGGTCGTGTTCATACTCGACGCGAGCCCGAACCAGGAGCTCCGCGGTCGCGTCGCGCGCGTCGACCCGCGCGCCGACCCGGGGACGCGCCAGGTTGGCGTCTACGTGCAGCTTCCGAACTCCGAGCAGCGCATCATTGCGGGGCAGTTTGCCCGCGGCCGCGTCATCACCGGGACCGCGTCGCGTGAGATCGCAGTTCCCACGACCGCGGTGCGTGACACTGGAGCCGCGGCGCACGTGTTCGTCATCGAGAACGGGCGTCTCGCGAAGCGTCAGGTGTCTCTCGGGGCACGCGACGAGTCGCAGGGGCTCGTTGCGATTGCTTCGGGCGTCCGCGAGGGCGAGCGCGTGCTCGCGTCCCCGGCGCCGGGAACGACCGACGGGTTGCTCGTAACCGTGGTGGCCGACACGAGCGCGCGTGCGCAACCCGCCGCGGCGCCGTCACCCTCGAACGCGGAAGACACGGCGCGCGCGGCTCGGCCGCTGCGCGCCGGAGGACAATAACGTGGCTGCCGACACGCCTCATACCACGAAGGCACCATCCGTGACGACAGACCGATCCGCTCTGGCGCACAGGCCCGCCACCGGCGGGCTCAGTGGCGTCGCGATTCGGCGGCCCGTCTTCACGACGATGATCATGCTCGGCCTCGTCGTGCTTGGCTGGTTCAGCTACCGCGGCCTCGCCATCGATCAGTTTCCCGAGATCGACATCCCGGTCGTGACCGTGCAGACTGTCTATCCGGGCGCGAGCTCGGAGACGGTCGAGCGCGAGGTCACGCGCCGCATGGAGGAGTCGTTCAACCCCGTCGAGGGAGTGGACCGCATCACGTCCGTCTCGCTCGAGGGGGTGTCGCAGGTCATCATCGAGTTCGAGCTCGGCCGTGACGTCGATGCGGCCGCGCAGGACGTTCGGACGAAGATCGAGACGATTCGCCGCGATCTCCCGACGGAGATCGATCCACCCATCGTGCAGAAGCTCGACCCGGCCGCGGAGCCGATCCTGTCGCTCGCGCTCGCGTCGGAGACGATGCCGCTCGTGGAGCTGACGAACCTCGCCGACCTCACGATCCGGCGGCAGCTCGAGGGGGCGCCCGGCGTCGGCGAGGTGCGCATTGCCGGCGGGCTCGAGCGCGAAGTGCGCGTGAACCTGATCCCGGGGCGGCTCGAGGCGTTAGGCGTGACGGTGCCCGAGATCATGGGGGCGCTTCAGCGCCAGAATCTCGAGGTGCCGGCCGGACGCGTCGAGCGCGGATCGAGCGAGCGGCTCGTTCGTGTGACGGGGCGCATCACCGACCCGCGGCAGTTCGCGGACGTCATCGTGGCCACGCGTGACAACCAGCCGGTCCGGCTCGGCGACGTGGCGCGCGTCGAGGAAGGTACCGAGGAAGAGCGTTCGCTCGCGCTGGTGGATGGGCGCCGCGCCGTGTCGCTCGACATCCTGAAGGTGTCGGGCGCGAACACCGTGGCGGTCGCCGATGCGCTGCGCGCGGCAATCGCCGAGGTGGAGAAGACGCTGCCGCGGGGCACGACGATCCAGGTCGTGCGCGACAACTCGGTGTTCATCCGGAACTCCGTGAACGACGTCATTCACGAGCTCGTGCTCGGCGCGATCCTGACCGTGCTCATCGTCATGCTCTTCCTGAACGACTGGAAGGCGACGGCGATCACCTCACTCGCGCTCCCGGTGTCCGTGATCTCGTCGTTCATTCTGATGGCGATTCTTGGCTTCACGCTGAACGTGCTGACGCTGATGGCGCTGTCGCTCTCGATCGGGATTCTCATCGACGACGCCATCGTCGTCGTGGAGAACATCGTGCGTCACCGGGAGCAGGGCGAGGATCACTTCACGGCGGCCGGCCACGGGACCCGCGAGATCATTCTCGCGGTCATGGCGACGACGCTGTCGATTGTGGCCGTGTTCGTTCCGGTCGCGTTCATGAAGGGGATCATCGGGCGCTTCTTCTACGCGTTCGGGATGACCGTCGCGTGGGCGGTGCTCGTCTCGTTGTTCGTGTCCTTCACGCTCACGCCCATGCTCGCCGCCTGGTGGGGGGTCAATCCGCACAAGGGCGAGGGCGGCAACGTGCTCACGCGCGGCATCGGGCGGTTCAACCGGTGGTTCGACCGGCAGGCCGGGAAGTACCGCGGGGTGATCCGCTGGGCGCTCGGCCATCGGAAGTCGACGCTCGCCATCGCGGCCGCGAGCTTCGTCGGCGCGCTCGCCCTGTTCCCGCTCATCGGTGGGAGCTTCACGCCCGATGTGGACCAGGGTGAGTACGTCGTACAGTTCGAGACGCCCGAGGGATCGAGCCTGGCCTACACGCACTCGAAGTCGGACCAGATCACGGCCGCGCTTCGCGGTATGGACGGCGTGGACTTCACCTACACGACCATCGGCGCCGGGGCGACCGGGACGGTCACGAACGGCGAGATGTTCGTGAAGCTCGTGCCGGTGGACGAGCGCGAGAAGTCGCAGCAGGAGCTGATGGTGGACACGCGCGAACGGCTGTCGCGGGTGTACGGGGTGCGCACGTCGGTGCTGGTCGGCGGCGGGATCGGCGGGGCGCAGGCGCCGCTGCAGGTGCAGTTGCGCGGCCCCGACGTGAACGAGCTCCAGCGGATCTCGCAGCTCGCGATGGCCGAGTTGCGGAAGATCCCCGGGCTCGTGGACCTGCAGTCGTCGTTAGGCGACCCCCGTCCCGAGATGCGCATCGAGGTGGACCGCGACATCGCGAACCGCGTGGGTGTGGACATCGGCCAGGTCGCGCAGACGATCCGCCCGCTCATGGCGGGCGAGACGGCGACCCGGTGGGAGGACCCGACCGGCGAAGAGCGCGACGTCGTGGTGCAGGTCGCGCCCGAGTACCGGCAGTCGGTCGAGGATGTCGCTCTGATTCCCGTGCCGACCGCCACGCGTGGCCCGTCCGGCGTCGCGACCGTTCCGCTGCGCGACGTCGCCCGGATCGAGCAGGGCACCGCACCGGCGCAGATCGACCGCCAGGACCTCGCGCGCGTAGCGACGATCTCGGGCGCCACCGCGCCCGGGCTCTCGGTCTCCGAGGCCTCGGCGCTCATTCGCGAGCGACTCGGCGCCCTGTCGCTTCCAGCCGGCTACTCGGTACAGCTCGGTGGTGAAACCGAGCAGCTCGAGGAAACGGGCGGCTACGTCGTGGAAACCCTGCTGCTCGCGGTGATTCTCATCTTCCTGATCCTCGCGTCGCAGTTCGAGTCGTTCACGCAGCCATTCGCGATCATGCTGTCGCTCCCGCTGTCGCTCGTGGGCGTGCTCCTCGCGTTGCTGTTCACCGGCTCGACGCTCAACATCATGTCGATGATCGGCGTCATCATGTTGATGGGGCTGGTGACGAAGAATGCGATTCTCCTCGTGGACAACGCGAACGAGCGCCGAGCGGCGGGGACCGATCGCACGGCGGCGCTCATCGAGGCTGGGGCCGTACGACTGCGCCCCATCCTCATGACGACGCTCGCGATGATCTTCGGCATGCTCCCCGTCGCGTTGGCCATGGGTGAAGGTGGTGCGTTCCGCGCACCGATGGCGCGCGCGGTGATCGGCGGGCTCATCACGTCTACCCTGCTCACGCTCGTCGTGGTCCCCGTGGCGTACACGTACTTCGACGACTTCGGGTCGTGGGTGAAGCGCCGCGTCGTCTCGCCGGAGCGTGAGCGCGAGATCGCCGAGGAGCAGAAGGAAGCGGGGCTCGCGCCAGAGCCCGTGTGGGGAGACTAGCGAATGGCAACCGCGGCGCGGGAGCGCGCCGAGCCCGTTGCGACGCGCGAGCGCATCCTGTTCGCCGCGCTGGATGCGTTCGCGCATGCCGGCTATCGCGGCGCGACGACGCGCGTGATCGCACGTGCGGCGGGTGTCACCGAGATCACCCTGTTCCGCCTGTTCGGGTCGAAGGCGGAGCTGTTCGAGGAGCTCGTGCGTCGGATCGACGAGCTACTCGTCACACCGACGACGCTTCCCAAAGTCCCGCGCGATCCCCATGCGGAGCTCTTGGCATGGCTCTATGATTTCGCCGGACGGTTCGAGCGTATTGCTCCGGTGGTCCGCGTCGCGGTCGCGGAGCATGAGTCGCACCCGAAGTTGACCGAAGCAGCGCTAACCCAGGGTCGCCGCGCGCTCCGCGACGTGACGGCATACCTCGCACGGCTGAAGTCAGCTGGGTTGATCGATGCGACGGCGGATACGGCCGTCGCGGCGCGCTTGCTCGTCGGCGCGGTCTACGCGTGGGCCACGGCACATTCACTCGTTCCCGAGACGAGCGACGAGGAACGGAGCCGGGTTGTCTCGGGGTTCTGCGCGATCACTCTGGCTGGTTTGGGGCTCCGAGCGTCATCGCGCCCTGTAGGCGTCGCGACCGTTTCTCCGAGCGTCATCTCGCCCGGCCGGCGTCGCAACCAGCCCAGTTGAGGAAAAGGCAGGAGGGGGATGGACGGGATGAACAAGATGACGAAGATGACTCGGGCGGCAGCACAGTCGCTCGCGCAAGCGGCCTGAGGAAAGAGGGGAACGGCTTTCAGAGACGGTGGCGTCCCGGGCGGCCGTTCCTCCTGTCCTTTCAGGTCGCTCGAGAGACCAACGTGGCTGCCGCACAGGATATCTTCGCCATCCTGTTCATCCTGTCCATCCCCCTCCTGCCGTTACCCCACTCGGCCCGGTCGCGAAACAGCCGGGGCGAGATGACGCTCGGAGGGCCGGTCGCGATGCCGATCTGGCGCGATGACGCTCGGAGTCGCTAATCAGATCGCAACGCCACATTCGGATCTACCCGTGACGCGCGCAGCGCCGGAATCCAGCTCGCCACCACAGCGACGGCGATCAGCGACAGAGCGACGAACACGAACACCGCCGGATCGCGCGGCGACACGCTGAAGAGGAGCGACGCGACCCACTTCCCTGCCCACAACGCCACCGCCGCACCGATCACGATCCCCACCAGCGCGACTCGCAGCCCATCCGTTACCACGAGACGTATGAGGTCACGCGCCTGCGCGCCTAACGCGACGCGCACCCCGAGCTCGTGCGTCCGCTGCGCGACGTTGTACGCGATGACGCTGTAGAGCCCGATCGCCGCGAGCACCAGCGCCAGCGCACCGAATGCCGCGAACATCGTCGCGCCCAACCGCCACGACCGCGTCTGGCCGCCGATCACCTCGGTGAACGGCGTGATCGTGACGTACGACGCGCCCGGCATCTCCTGCTGGAGACGCCGCCGGACGGCCTCCTTCATCTTCTCCCCATCACGGCGCACCCGCACGAACAAGCCACCCTGGTGCGGGCCGCGCTGCATCGCTGAGAGATAGTAGTAGTAGCCGGAGTCGGCGCTCAGGCTCTGCTCCTTGATGTTCTCGGCAATGCCAACCACATACGAGCACGGCACGGTGTCGGCGCTGATACGGATGCACTGCCCGATCGGGTCCTTTCCGGGCCAGAGCACCTTCCCCATGTTCTCGCTCACCACCACGGCGCCCGGCGCACCGGCAACGTCCTGAGCCGAGATGCCGCGGCCGCGCAGAATGCGCGTGCCCATCGTCTCGAAGTACTCGGGCGAGACGGCATTGAGATTGAACTGGCCCAGCCGACTCACCGTGTCGATCCCCTCGACGAAGAGCGATTGACTCCACGTGCTCCAGAACGGAATCGCCGTCTGTCGACTCGCGTTCTCGACACCCGGGATGGCCTTCGCCGTTTCGACCAATCGATCCCGCAGCGTCACGTTCTCGGCGCTGTCCAGCGTCACGCCTCGCATGTTCAGGTTCACGAGCATCACGGGCTCGACGTCGTAGCCGAGGTCCACGTTCTGGACGTTGCGGAGGCTGCGAACGAACAACCCCGCGCCCACGAGGAGCACGACGGAGAGCGCGCCCTGAAGCACGAGCAACCCGGTGCGGGCGTGCGAGCGCTGATACGTCCCTTCGCGCGCACCCGCGCGAAGATCGTCCGTCAAGCTCACCCGGCGAGCCTGGAACACTGGCGCAAGCCCGGTGAGAACACCGACGACAACGGCCGCAGCGGCGGTGAACAGCAGCGTTCGCGGATCGCGGAACCCGCCGGCCGCTTCACTCTGCTCGAGCAGCCCCGCACGAAGCGCCGCGCCACCCCAGTGCGCGATGACGATTCCGGCGACGCCGCCCAGCACAGCCAGGAGCAGACTCTCGGTGAGGAGCTGTGAGAGCAGTCGCCCGCGGCTCACGCCTAACGCGAGCCGCAACGCGATCTCGCGGCGACGGCGAAGCGCCCGCGCGAGCAGCAGGTTCGCCACGTTCGCGCACGCGATGAGCAGGACGATCACCGAGACGCCACCGAGCCACGTTGCGACCTTCGCCACGCTCGACGCGTTCGGCCCGCGTGCTTGCAGGATCGACGCGGCAGTCGCGCGGGGTCGCGCGATCTCGGGTGGCGTAGTTCGAGACTGCTCGGCGCGCTGTGCCTCGTAGCTCTTGCGGAACGCCTGCGTGAGGTCGGCGTCTGCCGCCGCAATTGACACGCCTGGCTTCCGCTGAACGAGCATCGACATCCAGCCCCAGCTATACGTCGTCCACCAGTTTCCGGTTCGCGCCCGGAACCCCGTGCCGGCAGCGTAGGACGTGATGGGAATGAATGCCGCCGGCGGCCTGTCGGCCCACAGCCCGTTGAAGCCCGAGGGCGTGACCCCGATGATCGTATAAATGACGGGCCCGATCTGGATAGTCTTGCCGAGCACGTCGCGCGCGCCGCCATACTGTGTCTGCCACATGGCGTGGCTCAGCACGGCGACCGGTGCCCCCGACGGCGGCTGGTCTTCAGCCTCGGTGAAGTAGCGCCCGAGCGCGGGCGGCGCGTCGAAGAACCCGAAGAAGCTCGCACTCGCGACGCCGATGCTCATCTCGCGCGCCGCTTCACCGACGCCTACGGCGAGTTCACGTCGCGTATACCCGGCCGTTCGCGCGAACGTCGTCGTCCACTTCTCGAGATCCTTGTAGCGGGCATACTGATACGACCCGCTCGCGTTCTCCTTCCCGCGGAAGGTCTGGTAAAGGTAGACGCGATGGACGGTGTCCGGGTCTTTCATGAGATCCGGCGCGCGGAAGAGCAACCGGTCGACGATACCGAACATCGCCGCGTTCGCCCCGATGCCGAGGCCGAGGGTCGCCACCACCGCGATCGTGAAGCCTGGCCGTGAGCGCAGGCCGCGGATGGCGTACTTGAGGTCCTGGACGATTGTCTCGAGAGTCATGGCCGTTGGACACGGCCAGGCCGGCAAGAGTTGACTCCGATGGTACGCGCCCTCTCACCTCGTCCCGATGGCCCAGGCGCCCTTCGCACTTCGCCCTTCAATTCCGCTTCGGCACCAACTTGATGATTCGCCCATTGCTGCCCGAATCGTGCAACAGATATATCGCCCCATCGGGCCCCTGCCGCACGTCGCGCACCTTGATCCGCGGCTCTTCACCCCTGAGCAGTCGCTCTTCCCCAACCACGCGCTCGCCGTTCAGCTCGAGCCGTACGAGGTCGTCGGTCGCGTGCCCGCCCACGAACAGGTTGCCACGCCAGGCCGGGAACAGGTCCGCTGTGTAGAACGCCATCCCACTCGGTGCGATCACCGGGTCCCAGTAGTAGATCGGCTGCTCCATCCCTTCCTTGGCCGTGATACCGCCAGTGATGGGCGCGCCCCGGTATTCGATCCCGTACGCGATGGTCGGCCATCCGTAGTCCTTTCCCTTGCGCACTACGTTCAGCTCATCGCCGCCTCGGGTCCCGTGCTCCACCTCCCACAACTCGCCCGTCGTCGGATGGAGCGCCGCCGCCTGGACGTTCCTGTGTCCGATGGACCAGATCTCCGGCCGTGCCCCTTCGCGTCCCACGAACGGGTTGTCGCGCGGAACGCTACCGTCCGGGTTGATGCGCACGATCTTGCCGATCAGTCCATCGAGCCGCTGTGACTGCATCCGACCTTCGGTG
>DASURJ010000948.1:0-3699 GCA_036280115.1 Gemmatimonadaceae bacterium | reverse complement strand
GGGCTGCAGCGCCCAGCGGATCAGGACGCGGAGAAAAATGCGGAGGAGCTGGCGGATTCACTCGCCGAATTGCCCGAGGCGCGGCTCGTCATGGCGCCCGGGAACCCCGCCGAGGTGCTGGCGAGCGACGATCCGCCACCGCGTTCCGTGCTCCAGCCGGATGCAGTTCCGCAACCCGTGGGCATCGCGTATCCCGAATGGGACCATCGCATCGCGGCGTACCTGCCAGCACACGCCGTGGTGCGGGAGCTACCGGTCGCGCCGGGCGATCCGCGGTGGGTCGAGGGCGTGCTCCGGCGCCACGCGCGCGAGGTGGAGCAGGTGAGGCGGCGCTTCGAGCGATTGCGCCCGCAGCGGCAACGACTTGGCCGTCAGCTCGATGGCGACGACGTGGACATCACGGCGTATACGGAGACGCACGCCGACACGCGGGCGGGGTGCGGTAGCGAAGACCGCGTCTACGAAGCGGTGCATCGAGCTCGCCGCGACGTCGCTGTCAGCCTCCTGGTCGACGTGAGTGGCTCGACCGACAGCTGGCTCTCCGATCAGGGGCGGATCGTGGACGTCGAGAAGGAGGCGGTGCTTCTCGTCTGCGAGGCGCTGGACGCGCTTGGCGACCGGTATGCGGTCACCGCGTTCTCTGGTGAGGGGCCACGAGGGGTAGCGGTGTACCCGATCAAGCGATTTCACGAGCGTTACGGCGTCGAGATGCGGCTTCGTATTGCGGGGCTCGACCACGACCGGTACACGCGAATGGGCGCGGCGCTGCGTCACGCCTCGGCGCTCCTCTGCCGAGAGCCGGCGCGCCATCGGCTGCTCATCGTGCTGACCGACGGCAAGCCGAACGACGTGGACCTATACGAAGGACGCTACGGCATCGAGGATACGCGGCAGGCGGTCGCCGAGGCGCGCCTCCAGGGAATCTCCCCGTTCTGCCTAACGGTAGACCGCGAGGCGCCGTCGTACCTGCCGCGGCTCTTCGGTGCAGGGTCCTACACGGTGCTGCGGCGAGCTCATACGTTGCCGCAGGCCATGGTCGAGGTGATCCGGCGGCTGCTGCACCCCTGAGGGGCCGGACGAGCGGCGTCGATGCGCTGGTGCGGATGCGCGCCCAGGGCCCTCCTCCTCGCCATGTTCAACATGTAGTCCGCCGGGGGACTTGTGGCAAGCCCGGGTCCTCGCCTTACCCTCCGGCACTTTTCGACGGACGAGGGAAGGGAGCGAATGGGCTACGTACTGAGACTTCACGAGATCGACCGAACACACGTCGCGATCGCGGGCGGGAAGGGCGCGCAGCTGGGTGAGCTGTCGCGGATCGAGGGCATCCGCGTGCCGGATGGTTTTTGCGTGACGACGGAGGCGTTCCGGCGCGTCGTGACGGACGCGCCGGCGTTCGGCGAGGACGTCGAGCGGCTGTCGCGCCTAACGCTGAACGACCGCGACGCGATCGGTGCGCTCAGCCTGGCGGTGCGCCGGACCCTCGAAGGAATCGCCATCCCGGACGACCTTGCGGCCGCGACCGGCAACGCGCTTGCCGGACTCGGCGAGTGGGACGCCTACGCCGTCCGATCCAGCGCGACAGCGGAGGACCTGCCGACGGCCTCGTTCGCGGGCCAGCAGGACAGCTATCTGAACGTCGTGGGCCCCGTGGCTGTCCTCGACCACGTACGCCGGTGCTGGGCGTCACTCTTCACCGAGCGGGCCGTGACCTACCGGCTGCGGAACGGCATCGACCACCGAACGGTCCAGATGGCCGTGGTCGTGCAGCGAATGGTTTTCCCGCGGGCCGCAGGGATCCTGTTCACGGCCGACCCCGTCACGGGCAACCGCAAGGTCACCTCCGTGGAGGCGAGCTTCGGTTTGGGTGAGGCACTGGTCTCCGGCCTGGTGAACGCGGACGTCTACAAGGTGCGCGACGGCCGGGTATTCGCGAAGACGATCGCCACAAAGCAGCTGGCCATCCACGCGTCGCCGTTAGGCGGGACGCGACAGCAGCCGATCGAGCCGGAGCGGCAGGGGCAGCCCGCGTTGACTGACCCCCAGGTCGTGCGGCTCGCCCAACTCGGCCGACGGATCGAAGCACATTTCGGCCATCCGCAGGACATCGAATGGTGCCTGGTCGACGACGACTTCCAGATCGTCCAGAGCCGCCCGATCACCACGCTGTTCCCCATCCCCGAGACCAGCGACCAGGAGAACCACGTCTACATCTCGGTCGGTCATCAACAGATGATGACCGACCCCATGAAACCGCTCGGGCTCTCCTTCT
Organism: Gemmatimonadaceae bacterium; assembly: GCA_036280115.1. Taxonomy (GTDB): domain Bacteria; phylum Gemmatimonadota; class Gemmatimonadetes; order Gemmatimonadales; family Gemmatimonadaceae; genus JAJKIV01. Next base: position 1,430 of record DASURJ010000948.1, on the reverse strand, counting down.
GGCAGATGACGGCCCTCCGGCCGATGACCCAGGCCGGCGGGCGGCTCTTCGTCGACGTGACCCGAGCCCTTGCATCGCCGGCGAGCCGGGCAAGCCTGCTCGGGCTCGCGCAAAAATCCGACCCACTCATTCGGGACGCGCTCGATACCGTCCTCGAGCGCGGCGACTTCATTCCGACGCTCCCCGACGATGGGGCAGGATGGGTGCCGCCTGGGGCGGCGTCCCCCGCCATCGAGACCGATCCGACGATCGTCGCCGAGCTGACCGCGCGCTTCGAGACGTCCCTCGACGCCCTCAGGCGCGACATCCAGACGCAGTCCGGACCGGCGCTGTTGGATTTCATCCAGGCCGACATTCAGGAGCTGAGGCGGCTCCTGTCCGATCCGCGAAGCATGGCGGCCATCATGGCGGGGATGGAGGCCACCTGGTGGCTCAACGCGCAGTTGCAGACGTGGCTGGGGGAGAGGAACGCGGCCGACATACTCACGCAATCCGTGCCTGACAACGTCACGTCCGAGATGGGGCTCGCACTGCTGGACGTCGCGGACGTGATCCGCCCGCATCCGGATGTCGTGGCGTTCCTGCAGCGCGTCGAGGACGATGACTTCCTGAACGCGCTGCCCGCGCTCGCGGGCGGTGGGGAAGCGCGAGGCGCCATCCGTGCCTGGCTCGACAAGTACGGCATGCGATGCGTCGGCGAGATCGACATCACGCGGCCGCGCTGGAGCGAGCGTCCGAGCACGCTCGTCCCGTTGATCCTCGGCAACGTCAGGAACTTCGGGCCTGGCGAGGGCTCGCGGCGCTTCGAGCAAGGGCGGCAGGAAGCCTGGAAGAAGGAGCAGGAGCTCCTCGGCCGACTGCGGGCCTTGCCTAACGGGGAAGCGAAAGCCGACGAGACCAAGCGGATGATCGATCGGGTCCGGACGTTCATCGGATACCGGGAGTATCCGAAGTACGGCTGGATGAGTCGCTACTTCGTGTACAAGCAAGCATTGCTCGAGGAAGCGGAGCGTCTCGTGCAGGCCGACGTGCTTCGTGAGAAGGAGGACATCTTCCATCTCACGTACCAGGAGCTTCACGACGTCGTGCGCACGCACCACGTGGATGAGCAACTTCTCCGCCGGCGCAAGGAAGAGTTCAGGTCGTATCAGGCGCTCAGGCCGCCGCGAGTGCTCACGTCGGAGGGCGAGGCGGTCGCCGGCTCGTATCGACGCAAGGACCTGCCCGCGGGTGCACTCGTCGGCTTACCCGTCTCCGCCGGAACCGTGGAGGGGCGGGCCCGTGTCATCCTTGGAATGGCGGAGGCCGAGCTCGAGCCGGGCGACATCCTCGTTACCGCCTACACGGACCCAAGCTGGACGCCCCTGTTCGTCACAGTCGCGGCGCTGGTGACGGAGGTGGGGGGGCTCATGACGCACGGTGCGGTGATC
>DASURJ010000947.1:0-5946 GCA_036280115.1 Gemmatimonadaceae bacterium | reverse complement strand
ACCCTTCGTTTCCACGCGGCGCGTGGAAACGATGGGTTAGGACTCTGACCCCCTCACGGGACCCCTATCGTTCTCGGCGCCCGAGCGCCGTCATCGGGCACCGTCTCAATGAGGTGAGGGTCGTACCTCGAGCGCGCGGATCGCGCTTGGTGCGGGACATAACCCCGGCTTGGGATCATCCGTAACTCCGGCTCCGAGCATCGCGACTCCGAGCATCGCGCCTCCGAGCACACATCGACCAGTCGGAACGGCCGAGGACAGGATGGACAGGATGGACAGGATGGGCAGGATGACGAAGATGACTCTGCGCGGCGGCGCCCTCGCTTGCGCCAGCGGCCCGAGAAGAGACGGGAACCGTCGCCCAGGACGCGACCGTCGTCCGCAAGGCGGTTGTCGATTCCCCATCCCAGCTCCCGATTCCCGATTCCCGGCTCCCGACAGCGGTTCCCCGTCCCCGTTCCCGAGCCGTTATGGCCAGAACCTCCGAACGACCGCCGCAAGGACCGTCAGCGCGACCGAAATGAGTACCATCGACGTGATGGGCGCGTAGAGCCGCATGCCCGGGCGTTCCACCCGAATGTCACCGGGGAGACGGCCGAACCACGAGAGCGCGCCAACCCAGGCGAGAAGGCCGACGATAATGAGCACCACGCCGGCAATCACCAGCAGCAGAGCGATCGACGATCTCTGCGGCACACCACACCTCCAGAGGCCTGCATCCGTTTCCGTTCACCACCCGGGCGATCCCGCCCGCAGCGGTACCGGCAAGCCGCCTGCCGGACGTCTCGTTCCGACCCCGGAATACGACAAGCGCCCGGGCGTCGTTAGGCCCGGGCGCTGGCAACGCGCGACGCGGCTCAGAACGGGAAGCTGAGCCCGGCCGACAACTGCACGTGGTGCAGCGTCTCCTCTTCGAACGTGATCAGGTCGCGCACGTCGGCACGGAGCCCGAGCTGACGCCAGAGCCCAACGCGGGCGCCGAGCGCGGGCGTGAGCGCGAACGATCGGATGCTCTTGTTCTGGATCGAGAAGTCATTCGAGTCGATCGCCGGCCCAACACGGTCCGTCCAGAACGCGCCGGCACCGAGCGACGCGACCGGCGACACCCGGCCGAACAGCGGCGTCGCGAACACGTTCATGTCACTCTGCACGCCGACGTGACCGGCCTTGAATCCCTTGTCCTGGTCTGGCGCCCACTCACCGAACACGCCGAACGCGAACCGGGACGCGAAGCCGGGCGACGCGTAATCCTCGACGGTCGGTCGCCACATGAGACGAGCGCCAACACCGTTCATGCCGAGCCGATCACCAGGGACGTCGAACCGGTAATGCGAGTAGTACGCCTCCACCGAGCGGTTCGGTTCAGGCTCCACCGTGGAAGGCGCCGTCGTCTGCGCCTGACCGGGGCCGGCCAGGCCGGCGAGCAGGAGCGCGAAGGAAGGGAGCATAACGCGAGTGCGCAGCGTCATACGCGAGTCCTCCAGACGATTGAGTTGGTATCGGTTGATCCTTCTGCGAGCGCTCCCACGCGGAGGCATCGGCCGTTCCAGACCGGGGTTGTCATTCGTGCAGACTCGCCGGTTGCGTGTCGTTCAAGGCGGCAGAGGTGTCTGCCACTACCTGCGAGTGACTGCCGGACGTCGTCGAGTAAAGAAAACTTGCCATGCGCCGTCGTGTCCAATATTCTTGACACCGTGTCAACCAAACCATCCAGAGGCGAGGTGACATGGACGCGTCGTTCGAGGTCGCGAAGCTCGCCTCTCAGCTCGTGTATCATCGCCGAAGGGTCTTGCCATGGATCGGGCGAAGACACGGATCCAGAATCAAATCAGGACACTGCGATTTCATCGCGGGATGACGCAGCAGGACCTCGCGGACCGGATCGGCGTTACTCGGCAAACGGTGAACGCGATCGAAGGCGCCAAGTACTCGCCGTCGCTGGAAATGGCGTTTCGGATCGCGCACGTGTTCGACACGCCGCTCGAACAGGTCTTTCAGTACGTTCGAGAGCCGGACCCGCGCGAGTCGCGCGCGTGAGGGACCTGGCCGCGTTGCGCTTCTCTGACCTGGCTCGCACATTGGCCCCGTGACCAGAGACCCCCACGCGCCGTTGCGCGACCGAGTTCTTGCGAGCGTCCTCGAGGGCACCGGCGAGAGCGATCCCGCCATCAGGCTGGCCGCCGCAAACGGTGCCGGCCTGCCACCGGATCTCCAACCGCTCGTGGACAAGATCCACGCGCACGCGTATCGCGTGACGGACGATGACGTCGCGCGGCTGCAGGCGACGTACGGCGACGACCGCATGTTCGAGATCATCGTGAGCGCCGCCCTGGGCGCGTCGCGAACGCGACTGCTGGCCGGACTCGCTGCCCTCGACGACGCATGAGACTCCGCAACGTCCACGCGGGCCATCGCCTTCCGGACAAGGCGATGCTGACCGTCATTCGCATCGTCATGGGGCACGCCCCGGGCGTCATTCGTACGCTGCGGTATCGCAAGCAGTACTTCGGCCGGCCCTTCTCCGAGCTCACGCAACAGGTCATGCGCGGCCCGTCGTCGTGGTCGGTTGGCGAGCGCGAGATCTTCGCGGCGTTCGTCTCACGCCTGAATCAATGCGTCTTCTGAACGAACGCGCACTCCGCGGTCGCGGAGGCGGCGTTAGGCGATGACACGATGCGGCTCGTCCTCGAGGATTACCGGACGGCGCCGATCGACGAGAAGCTGCGCGCGATGCTCGGCCTGCTCGAGACCTTCACGCTGTGCCCGGACGAGCTGAGCCCCGAGCGCGTCCGCGCGGTACTGGCGACGGGTGTGACGCGTGAGGCGATTCGCGACGCGTTCTACGTGGCGTTTCTGTTCAACACGTACGACCGGCTGGCCGACACGCTCGGCTGGGAGCTGCCTGACGAGCGCTACTACCCCAAGGCGGGGAAGTTTCTGCTCGAGAAGGGGTACCTGTAGAACCTCGCCTCAGAACCTCGCCTCGAAGTAAAAATCGAGCAGCGTTCGCTTCCGGGGCGAGATGCCGCGCGAGACGTCGACGCGGAACAGCCCGTCGAGGAACGAGAAGCCGACCCCTGCCCCGCTGACCGGCCGGCCCGGATGACTCCACGACGATCGGTCACCTGCCCACCCGATGTCGCCGAAGATCGTCGGGCGTACCGCCGTCATGCCGTACCCGACTTCGGCGCGTCCGAGCCAGTACGAGTTCCCCGCCTGCCCCGGTAGCGTTAGGCTCGGCCGCTGGCCGCGGACCGTGTGGGCACCCCCAATGAACCACGCGCGCTGCGGCGGCAACGTGCCGCCCGACGTGCCGGCGCTCGCCGTGAGCGCCGCCGCGAGCGAGCCGCCGAGCCCCCGGGAGACCGTCGCATCGAACGCGCCACGCGTGTAGTCGAACGTGCCCGTCGCCGCTTCGGCTCGCACGTCAGTCAGGAGGCGCCACCCGGCCGGGTCGAGTCCGAACGTGCGCGTGTACCGCATGCCGACGCCGCCCACCGTCCCGCGCGTGGCCTCGATGTTCTCGAGGAACCGCACGTCGTTCAGCGAGTGCGCCAGCGAGAACTGCGTCTCGACGTCCGCGTCCCGGTGCTGCTCGGCGAAGAGCCGCCACGTGAAGCCGCCGCCGTCGACGTTGGACCCGGTGAGCTCGCCGCCTAACGTGCGGTAGTAGAACCCCTCATCGATACCGAACAGTACCGCGTTGAGCGAGCTCCCGAAGCCGAGTGGATCGCCCCAGTCGTTGGACGCGGCGAGCCGGCGGTACCCGCCGACCTGGAGCACGCGCCGGCCGTTGGTCCGCGCGGCGAACAGCTCGCCGTTGAGCTCCTTGTCCGCAAGACCGAACCTCGGCACCACGCCGAGTCGATATCCCCGTCCGAGCTCCTGCGTGACGCCGAGTCCCGTGGAAAGCCCCTCGACCCGGTTGTACCGCGTCATACTGAGCCCGTAGCGAAGCTGCGGCTTCTGCGGCGCCCACCCCGGCTGGAGCGAGAAGTCGAGCGCCTTCAACAACTCCTCGCGGTCGGCCACCCCAAACAGCTCCTCGCCCGGTTCATAGATGGACGCAGGCAGGTCGGGCGATCGCGCGAGCACCGTCGAGTCGCACGGGATCACCATCGCCGTGCGCACCGCGCCGTTGTACCGGCTCTCGTACGTGACGTACGTACCGGACGTGTCGCACTGCGCCTTCCGAGACACGCGCTGCTGCTCACGCCGCACCGAGTCCGCTTCGGCGATCCGCTTCGCGCGCTCGCGGCGCTCCTCGCGCGAGAGATCACGCCACCGCGTGCTGTCGCCGAACAGGGAGTCACGCAGCGACTTCGGCGACGGCGGAAGCGGGGGCACCGAGTCGGTCCCATTCACGCTCGCGTACTTGAAGCTCTCCTCCATCTTGAACGGCACGCGCATGAACCCCACCTGTGCCGACCCCTGCGCAGCCTGCACACGCGGAAGCCAGAAGCGGCCGCCGTAGAGCCCGTAGTCGATGGTGACCGCCTCGAGGTTCGCACGCATCGGCGACATGATCGCCTTCGCGACGGCTGGGACCTCGTCGTCTTCCTCCTCCTCCTCGACGACCTGCCAGATGTCCATCTCTACCGACATGCGGTACGCGGCACGCACGAGCTGGCCACTGCTCACGTCGAACCAGAACGAGCCGACCGAGAGGCGCCAGTTGGGCCGGCGCGGCTCGATGCGCAGCTCCCGCAACGCGATCGTCTTGCCGTCGGAGAGTGTGAACGTGATGGAGTCACCGGTGGCGAACCGGTAGTACGCCTCGGACCCGATCGCCAACGGATGGATCATGTCCTCCGGGTCGACCTCGGCCTTCGCCACCCCCGACCCGATCCAGAGCGCCTCGCGTCCCGGGTAATAGGGGATGGGTGACATCTCGTGGACGTCGACTTCGCCCTCATCCTTCACCATGGGGAGCACGGTGCGAGCTCCCTTGAGATCGACCCACGCGCCGTTGTCGCGCGACCAGCGCACGCGCGACGCATTTTCGGTGCGGAAGAGCAGTCGGTCGCGGCCGATCGCCCGGAAGCCAAGACCGGCAGAGAGGCGCTGATACGCGGTAGCGTCGTAGGACAGGAGCGCCGAGTCCTGACGCATGCGCGCTTCCCGGGCCTTCGCGAGGAGCTCCCGCGCGTTCGCGTCGCGAAACGCGGACGCCTCGAGCTCGGGCGTTACGGGAATGCGCTGCCGCCGCGGGCGGTCGCGATCTCGGTCGATGGTATCGGCCAGCACACGTGCGGCCTTGTCCGCGCTGTCGGGCTTGCTGCCGATGCGTACCCGCACTTCCTGGTCGAAGGCGAGAGCCAAGGCGAGAACTACTGGGAACATCGAAGCTCCGAGAGTGAGGTCGGCTCAGACTTTACGGCTCGCTCACAGACGCGGTTTCGCAAGATCGAAACGGCGCCAAATCCCGAAAGGAGCTCAGCGCCGTTCGGGATTCGGCGCCGTTCGGAATTCAGCGCCGTTTCGCCGTTGCGGCGTCTCCGGCCCCAAAGGCCGATTCAGGGCGCGCCGCCGATGGATCATCTCGCGGAACTCCCGATCCAGCGTTCGCTCCTCGGCCTCGCGCGACGCGAAGAACAACGCCGTGAGCGCAATGACGACCGGCCCGAACGCCGAGATGAGATGACCCGGCAGCTCTTTCGTCCCGGTCGGCTCGTCGCGCCCGACCCGCTCGACGAGCGCCGGGAACCGCCGCTGGACCCACACCGTCGCCACGATCACCACGAGCCCGAGTCCCGCCAGCGCGACCGGTAGCGCGACGAACTCATCGAAGACGTCGAAGGCGAGGTACGCGAGATACCCGAACGCGGCGAGGCCGGCCCCGACGAGCAGCGTTCGCCGCCGGAGGTAGAGCGCCGCCATGAGGAACGCCGCGCCGGTGAGCGGCAGCGCGTGACGCCACCGACCGAGATCTCCCCACAGCGCGAG
>DASURJ010000946.1:0-15037 GCA_036280115.1 Gemmatimonadaceae bacterium | reverse complement strand
AAGCCCGGGCTGGTGCACGCGGTCGTGTCGCGCGGCGGGCGGCCAGATCTGGCCGAGAGCGTGCTGTCGCTCGTGGAGGCGCCGACACTACTGATCGTGGGCGGTCACGATGTCGACGTGCTGATGTTGAACAGTCGGGCGGCCGCCCACCTCCGATGCGAGAACGAGATCGCGGTCGTGCCCGGAGCGTCCCATCTGTTCGAGGAGCCCGGTACGCTCGAGCAGGTGGCCCACCTCGCCCGTGACTGGTTTGGCCGCCATCTCCGTTGGCCGGCTGTGCCGCCCGTGGCCCGCGCCGGATGGTAGCACCGAGTGGGGGTCGCGAGCGGCGCTCAGGGCTCAGCCCGGACCCACGATCACGAGCGTCTGGCCTTGTCCGTGTCGAAGCTCGAGCGCCTCGTGCCCATTCTCGTCCACGGTCATTGCCACAGACTCGATGTTCGGGATGGAGTGCATCAGGTGGCGGCGCGGGTTCTTCGAATCACCGAGCATGATCTCGGCACGGCGGTCGTGCGGGTCGTACGTGACGCCCGTCAGCACGTGTCCGCGCCCCATGATCTGCGCACCGAACTCGGGATCATCGATTTCGAGTGTCGCGGGGCGCCCACTGTTACGGCGCGTGAACCCATCGAGCGCTTCCATCCAGTCGCGTGGGCGCCCGGACGTCGCCGTGCCGGAAATGCGGAGCCAGAACTCGAGCGCCTCTGCCGGCGGTGGGGGAGGTGCCGCGAGGACTGCCTGCGGTGCGGCGTGAATCACGCTCGCGGCGACACTCCCCACGAAAAACCGCTCGAGGAGTCGGGGGCCGTGCGTCCCCACCGCTACGACCTCGGCGTCAAGCTCCGTCGCCACGCTGACGATTCCCTCGAGCGCGTCCGCCGTGCGCACCTGTGTCTCGACGGTGATATCGTCGGGAACGTACGCGCGCAACTCCTCGCGGAGCCGCTCGAACATGGACTGCACAGCGGTCGCCGGATCCCGGCCTGACACGTCGCGGAGCGGAGATGCGCCCGCGAGCGGCGAGAGCAGGTGCAGCAGCGTCAGCGTACCGCCGTCGGCGAGCAGCAGGAGAGCCGCCTGCGCCGCACGAATGCTCGCCGGGGCGAAGTCCACCGCCACGACGACGTTCTTCGGTAGTGCGCCGAAGCCTGGCGGCACGGAGAGCACCGGGCTCGATCCCGCGCCGAGCACCTGCACAGCGCGCTCGCCCGCGATGATGCGATTCCAACGCTGATGCGGCGCCGCGCCCACGAGGATCATGGTGGCATTGCGTTGGCGGGCCACGTCACCAACCTCGAGCGCAATCCCGCCGAACCGAACGTGCACTGGAGGCGCGGGCTCGTCAGTGGAGAATTGCGCGACATACGCGTTCACCGCCTCGAGCCGGGCCTTGCGATGCGCCTCTTCGACGGCCGGCATGTACACGGGCGTGCCGCCAAGGTTGACGCCGTAAACCATCTGTGGCGGAAGCACGGTCACGATCTCGAGCGGTAGGCTGAGCCGCTCGGCGAGTAGCCGTGCGGCAAGCACCGGCGCGCCGCTCGCCCCGCTGCCGTCGGTTGCGAGAAGAATCGGTCCCCGACGAGCGGGGTTCGTGCGCACGGGCGAGGAGTTTTCGGCCGTGTCAGCCGCCGGCGGTGGGTTCTGGAGGGTTGTCGACAGCGCGAACGCTCGATCGTTAGGGACGCTCACAGAATGGCATCGCGGGTGGTGTTCGTGAGTCGGGACCCGGACGATTGTGCGTCGGAGTTGGCCCGACCGCCGGTACTCGATTCTATACCATGGTCACCGACCGCCGCCCGCGCGGCGGCGAGCATGATGCGGCGCTCCGCGGCGTCGACATTTCTCCGTGTGGACTCGATGGCGTCGGGGTTCACCGAGATCGAGTCGATCCCGAGCCGCACGAGGAACTCTGCGTACTCCGGGTGGACCGACGGCGCCTGGCCGCAGATCGAGCACGTCACCCCCAATCGTTTAGACTCGGCTATGATGGCCGCGATCGCGGTGGTGACGGCGCGGTCGCGCTCGTCATAGAGTGGCGCAAGGACCTCGCTGTCGCGATCGACGCCGAGCACGAGCTGGGTGAGATCGTTCGAGCCGATGGACACGCCCGTGACGCCGAGCCGGACATACTCCTCGAGCCAGGCGACGACCGACGGCACTTCCGCCATGACCCAGAGCTGGAACGCCGGATCGGCGGTGAGCCCGCTCTCGTCGATGACGCGTTTGCACGCGCGGAACTCGGATCCGGTCCGAACGAACGGGATCATGAGGTGCAGGTTCGGGAAGCGTGCGCGCACCTGCTTCAGCGCCCGGAGCTCGAGGGCGAACAGGTCGGGCTCGCGCGTGTACCGGAAGCAGCCGCGGTACCCGATCATCGGGTTTTCCTCGCTCGGCTCGAACTCCTCGCCGCCCGTGAGCCCGCGGAATTCGTTCGAGCGGAAGTCGGTTGCGCGGTAAACGACCGGCCGCGGCGCGAAGGCGCTCGCGAATCGCGTGAGCGCCTCCGCCATGCGCGACACGAGCTCGTCGCTCCGGCCGTCGCGCAGGAGCACGCGCGGGTGCGTCTTCCCGAGCGCCGAGAGCAGCATGAACTCGGCACGGAGTAACCCGACTCCGTCCACGTCCCGTGACGCCACCGACTCGGCGAGCTCCGGTTCGCCGAGGTTGACGTAGATACGGGTGGCGGTCGAGGGAGACGGGCTAGCGGCCGAGCGACTCGCGGCGGCCGGTTCCGCGGAACCGGCGTTAGGGACGGGCACTGGTTCCACGCCCTCGAGGATGATGCCGTCCTTCGCGTTCACCGTGACGCGCATGCCCGTGCGCAGGACCGTCGTGGCGAGGCGAGTCCCCACGACGCACGGAATTCCCAGCTCGCGCGACACGATGGCGGCGTGCGAGGTCATGCCACCGGCGTCGGTCACCACTGCGGCAGCTCGACGCATGAGCGGGACCCAGTCAGGCGACGTCATCTTCGCGACCAGGATCTCTCCCGGCTGCAGCGCGGCCGAGTCGTCAGGCGACGCGAGGACGCGCACGACCCCGGCCGCGCGCCCCGGCCCGACACCGAGCCCGTGCAACAGGATCGCCGCCGGTTCCGCTGTCGGTGGCGCTTTCGCCCGCTCGACGAGCGTGGTGATCGGACGCGTCTGTACCAGATACAGCCGATCGCGCTCCATCGCCCACTCAGCATCCTGCGGGACGCCGTAATGTGACTCGTCGCGCCGCGCGAGCTCGGCAATGGCGCGTACCTCCTCGTCGCTGAGCACCGGTGCGTTGGCCTTGTCCGGTGGCAGGGTCCGCCTGACGGTCTCGCCGGTCTGCTCGTCGCGTTCGAGCATGAACTCCTTGAGAGCCACTGTCCGGCTCACGATCGCGAGCGTCCGCTTGTCCACCTCGAAATGGTCGGGCGTGACCTCGCCCAGCACGACGACTTCGCCGAGTCCCCATGCGCCTTCGATGACGAGCCGGTTGGGGTCGTTGCTGGCGGGGTTCACCGTGAAAACGACGCCCGCACGGTCCGACGCGACCATCTTCTGAACGACGGCCGCGATCTCGAGCTCTCCGCCCAGGCCCTGCTTCACGCGGTAGAACAGCAGGCGTGCCGTGAACCCCGACGCCCAACAGTCCTTCACGGCGCGGACCAGCGCGTCGGGGCCTCGAACGTTCAGCGTGCTCTGGAACATCCCCGCGAACGAGAACTGCGCGGTGTCCTCGACAGTGCCTGACGAGCGAACCGCGACGGTTTCCTCGCTGACACCCCCGTCGGCGGAGAGTCGTTCGTACGCGGCCATCAGCTGCGCGCGCACGTCGTCCGGCATCGCTGCACGGCGTACGAGCGCCTGAAGGTCATCGGACGTCAGGCGCAACTGCTCGGGGTCGTCCACCACGAGGTTCGCGAGGCGCCGCCTGATCGCGTCGCCGACTCCGGTCGCGTCGGCGAAGCGCCGATATGCATCGACCGTCACCACGAAGCCGGGCGGGACCGGAAACCCTGCGCGAGTCATCTCGCCGAGGTTCGCGCCCTTCCCTCCGACGAGCGCCGTGTCTGCCTTCGTGATGTCGCTGAACCAGCGGATGAGTCGCACCGGCGTGCGAGTCGCGGGATCAGCGGCGTCATCCGGCGCGCGAGCAGCGTCACCCGGTTCTGGCTGCCGCGACGGACGAGCATCGCGCGATGTCGGCCGTTTGATGGTGGGTGTGAGTGCGTCGGGGGACATGATCGACTCCGTATGATGCAGGTAGCACACGGCACAACGGCCCCGGCATCGATCCGCGGGATGGTCCGTCGCCTGCGGGAAAGTTCGCGCGTGTCACGCGACTCGTCTGTCGCGTGTTTGCTGTCGCCGCGTCAGGGATTGCCACCCGCGGCATAACCCATTTCCCGACTCCGAACGGCATCGGCCACAGCAATCTTCAGGTGTACCCTACGTGAACGGGACACTACGCACAGGAGAACTCAAATGGCGACCGCGACACAGCTCGAGAGCATGGAAGTCACCGTTCCGCCGACGCTCGTCGCTCAGGTCGAGGGCGTGACCACCGAGCCCGCGGAGATTCCATCCGCCATGAGCGCGGCATTCAGGAAGCTCCACGACGCGCTGGTGGCCGAGCGCCTGGCACAGGTGGGTCCGCCGCAGGCGATCTACACGGCGTGGGGACCTCGTGAGGTGCAGTTCACCGTGGCCGTGCCCATCGAACGCGCGCCCCACGCACCCATTGGATCCGCGGGCATCACCGTCGCCACGCTCCCGGAGCGCACTGCACTGCGGTTCGTCCATCGCGGTCCATACCACGAGATCCGATCCACGTACGAGCGCATCGAATCGTGGCTCCGCGAGCGCGGCGGCATCAAGACGCCGGCGGACTGGGCGCGCTATTCCCCCATGTGGGAGGAGTACATGAACGACCCGGCGACAACGCCCGAGTCGGAGCTGCTCACCCACATCTTCCTCACGCTCCAGTAGCGCGCGGGCTCTGGCGAGTGGTTCACCGGGCCGGCGAGACGCGCCGGCCCGTTTCTATCTGGTCCGACGGGAAGAGGATTACCCGGTCGCCGGCGTCGAGTCCCGTCGTCACCTCGGCATCGGTGGCACTGCGCTCGCCGATCCGAACCGGTGTGAGCGCGGCCCGGTCATCGTCCACCACGAAGACCGCCCACGCTTCTCCGTGCCTGAACAGCGCGCTCACGGGCACCATCAGCGTGTTAGGCTGTTCCCGGACGAGAATGCGCGCTTCGACCCGGTAGCCGTCGCTCAGCGGCGTCGGCCCGGTGGGGAGGTCGATGATGACGTTGACGCGCTGCTCCTCGACGCCTAACGCGGACACGCGCGTGAATGCCGCGGGTTCGACCAGCCGCACGCGTCCGGTGAGCGCCTCGCCGTCCCCCCAACGGTCGATGACCACGCGGGCGCCAGCGTCGACCCGCGACGCATCCGCCGACAGGATGTCGACGACGAGCTCGAGTGCGCCGGCATCGCCCAGCTCGAGGAGCGTCATACCCGGCGCAACCACTCGCTCGCTCCGTTCCGGAACACGCAGCACGCATCCATCGGCCGGGGCACGAATGAGCAGGATGCCACCCGGCGCGCCGCCCACCGCCATCAGTGCCGCACGCGCCTGTTCGACATCGGCGGTCGCGGCCCTGGCTCGCGCGAGCGCGGCGTCGAGCTCGTCGTCACGAAGTCGGACCGCGAGCAAGGCCTCCTCGCGATCGCGCTCCGGCAGGGCACCCGCGTCCGCGAGCCTGCCGATGCGAGTCGATGCCCGCTGCTCCTGGTCGAGCGTCGCTCGCGCCTGCCGCACTCGCGTCTCGGCGTCACGGAGCAGCGATTTCGCCGCGGTCAGGCGGGCCTCCGCCTGACGAACGCCCTGTGGGTCGAGGGGGAGTGGAGAAATTCGCGCGATGACCTCACCTGCTCGCACGCGAGCACCTTCCCCGACGTCCATCCGCTGGAGTCGGCCTGCCACGGGCGCGGTGATGACGTAGCGGTCGCGAACGCGCGTCTTGCCCTCGGCGTCCACGGTGACCTGGAGGGTGCCTCGTCTGACGAGCGCCGTATCGACGTCGATGGGGCGTTCGCGCATGCCGAGCCAGCCGAAGACCCCCACGGCGACCACCGTCCCGGTCCAGATGAGGTACTTCCGCTTGAAGCGCATCGTTACTCCCGCGTCTTGAGCACTGCAACGAGATCGAGCGCGTCGAGCCGCCGACGAATGGCGAGGCCGGCGCCCACGGCCGCGACCGTCACGACGACGGTGGCAATGACATAGGTCGAGGCGTGCACGACCGTCGGGAACCGGTGACGCTCTGCCTCGAACAGCTTCATGAGCCACGCGGCACACGCCGTCCCGATGGCGAAGCTGATGGGGATCCCGGCGAGCGTTACCGCGGCCTGCTCGCCGAAAAGCATCGAGCGCACCTCGGCGCGCGTGAACCCCAACACGCGTAGACTCGCCAGCTCGCGACCACGTTCCGAGAGGGAGATCCGCGCTTGGTTGTAGATGACGCCGGCCGCGATGACGCACGCGGCGAACACGATGATGCCGACCGACGTGGCAATGTTCTCGGCCATCGTCTTCCGGAAGTTGTCGAGCATCGCCGCGCGCGCCGACACGCCGGCCACGCCGGGCATGCGCTTGAGTCGCGCGAACACGGCGTCCTCGGCGGCGTCATCCACGGTGAGGTACGCGCCCGACGAGACGTCTTCCTCGCGCAGCAGACGATTGAGGGTGCGGCGTTCGAGATACGCCCCGGCACCGATCATCTCGTTCAACACCGCGGCGACGACGAGCTGGCGCTCTGCGCCACCGCGCTCCGTGAGCTCGACGGCCACGGTATCACCCGCCCGGACGCCTAACGCCTCGGACAATCCGACCGGGACGATGAGGCCGCGCGCGGGCAGCTGATACAGGCGGCCGTCCATGTCCCGCAACGTCCGCAGCACGCCGCGCTCCTCGAGACCGAGGATCTGGGTCTTGCGAACGTGCTGGCCGAACCGCAGGTGCACCGGCGTCGATCGGAACGGCTCGACGAGCATGACGCCCGGAACGCTGCGCAGCTCGCGAGCGGCACGTGCACCACGGGGTTCCACGAACGCGACGGTGAGGTCCTCGCGCTGGATCTGCTCGAACTGCAACTCCATGAGACGATTCACCGCGTCCCATGGCGAGAGACCGGCAACCATCAGTGCGCCCGCCAGGCCGACGCCCACGATCGAGGCCGTCGTCCGCCACGGGCGTCGCTCGAGGGTGCGGAGCACCATCCGCGCGGATGTCGGTATGCGCGAGCCCAACCCGACGCGCTCGAGCAGCAGCGGACGATACCGCGCCGGACTCTCGGGTCTGAGCGCCTCGGCGGGCGGAACCCGCACGGCACGCATGACCGCCCCGAGCGCACCGAGAATCGCCGCGCCACCACTGACGGCGATCGCAACCATCGTCGCCGCCCAATCGGTCCGGTACGCCAGCGTCGGGAAGCGAAAGACGTTCGCGTACAGTCCCGTATAGCGTGCGCCGAGCCACGTGCCGCCCATGACGCCCAGCAGCGCGCCAAGGGCGACGGCAGCGGCCGCGAACCCCAGGTAATGTGCGCCGACCGCGCCATCGGTATACCCGAACGCCTTGAGGGCGGCGATCTCATCACGCTGCGTGGCGATGAGGCGCGACAGGACGATGTTCAGCAGGAACGCGGCCGTACAGATGAAGAACAGCGGGAAGACCTTCCCGATCGCGCTGAGCTGATGGAGCTCATCGACGATCACGGCGTTCGACACCTGATCCGCTCGGCCGAACGCGCCGGCGGCACCGTACGAGGCGAGCAGCCGGTCGAGGTGCGCCACGACCTCCGGCTCGCTCGCTCGGGGCGCGAGACGAAGCGTCACGTTGTTGAACGCGCCGTCCATTCCCGCAGCACGCTCGAGCGCGTCCCGGCGCATCCAGAGCACGCCGAATCGCCGGTTGTCCACCATGAAGCCGCCGGCGCCCATCTCGTACACGTACTCGGGCGATGTGGCGACACCAGCGACGCGAATGCGCTGCCACCGCCCGTTGATCACCGCGCCGACCGTGTCACCAGGCACGAGCGAGTTGAGCCGCGCGAAGTGATCGCTGACGAGGGCCTCGTCGCCTGTCGCCGGGTAGTGTCCGATGCGAAGCACAAGATCGTTAGGCATCGGCTGCCGGCGCGCCGGCACCGATACGAGTTGCCCCGTAGCCGGCTCGGGGAGTCCCGGGACGTCGAGCGTCGCCATCAGGACGACGCGCGTCTGCACCGTCGCGACGCCGGGAATCTCGGCGATCCGACGCGCCAGCGACTCCGGCGCGCGCTTCACGGTCGCGAACACGTGCGCGAACCGGTAGTCCTCGTAATACCGGTCGCGCGCGTGCGACACCGCGGAGAGCGTGCCGCGCATGGCCATGGCCGCCATGACACCGCAGCCGACAACGGCGGCGATCGACACCACCTGGGTGCGAGAGCGACGCAGGTCGCGGAGCAGTTTGCGGCGTAGCGCGGTCATGGCCCCATCACCACGAGAGCTCGCTCGGCGCGCTCCGGTGCGCGTTGCGCGTCTCCTCGACGATGCGCCCGCTCGATAACCGGATCACGCGGTCGGCCATCGCGGCGATGACCGCGTTGTGGGTGATGACGACGGTCGTGGTGCCGAGCTCGCGGTTCACGCTCGCCAGCGCCTCGAGCACGAGTCGGCCGGTCTCGAAGTCGAGCGCGCCCGTCGGCTCGTCACAGAGCAGCACGTCGGGTCGCTTCGCGATTGCGCGCGCGATGGCGACGCGCTGCTGCTCGCCGCCGGAGAGCTGCGCCGGGAAGTGATCGAGTCGTTCGCCAAGCCCCACCATCGTCAGTGCGTCCTCCGGCCGCATCGGCGACTCGGCGATGTCGGTCACGAGCTGCACGTTTTCTCGGGCGGTGAGGCTGGGGATGAGGTTGTAGAACTGGAACACGAACCCCACGTGCTCGCGGCGGAACGTCGTGAGTGCGTCCGCATCGGCCCCGGTGAGCTCGTGATCGCGGAAGCGCACCTCGCCGCTCGTCGGGGTGTCGAGCCCGCCGAGGATGTTGAGAAGTGTGGACTTGCCGCTTCCCGACGCGCCGAGGATGACGACAAACTCGCCCGGGTAGAGGTCGAGGTCGAGCGAGCGGAGTGCGGGGACCTCGACGTCACCCATGTGGTACGTCTTCGTGAGCGCGCGCGCGCGGAAGACAGGCTCCGTTCCTTGCCGGGCGCCAGTATCACCGACGGGAGCTGCGTTGCGCGCCTCCTTCGAACCCGCGACGGGCGTGGGTGGCCGGAACGCTGGTATCCCGCCTCGTTCCGAGCCGGACCTCCACGACGATCGACGCCGGGTCCAGATCATGTGCGCCTCATGGCAGGCGGTTCGTTGCCGCCGGCGACCTGCCGGCTGAGGTGCAACGTGCCACGTGGAGGGCGCCGGCGGAGCCGGGAGCACTCCGCGTTTGGCGTCAGGTGATCGCCTACCCGGCGGCGCGACGACGAGACGCCTCGAGAGGCTAGCCCCGCACTCGCTCGATCGCGGTGCCCGCACCAGTCCGGTAGCGGCGTTCCGCGGCGGAGCGGACCAGGCGCAGGCTCTCACGGCGAATCAACCGCACTCCGGGCGAGACCATCGTCCAGTAACGCCGGAACCGCTTTCGCGCGTCGGCATCCGTGGTCGCGACACGCGTTTCGGTGGCGAACCGCGACGTGGTCGGCCCCGTCGGCTCGGTACGGATCGTCCACGCGATCTTCGCATACCCTGGTGCATCGAAGGCCGCGAACTCGTCAGGCGGTAGCGCGCGGAAATGCACGTCGGCCAGCCACGGTTGCGTGACGGCGCCGAAGACGATCTCGCGTCCGTGCTCCTGGGCGAGTACGCCCCAACCCAGCGCGAGCACGGTATCGACAAGTGGACGAGGATCGCCCTGTTCTCCCTCGGCGGCGCCCATGAGGAGCTCACGCCCGCGGAAGATCGTTCGCACGACGGGTGACTGCATGAGATCCATCTCCCGCGCCGCCGCGTATGTCATGGCGACGGGGGCCGCAACTCGCGTCGCGTGACGCTCTCGCACCTCGTAGGTGGGCAGAAACGTATCGAGCAGTGTGGGAGAGTCATCGCCCCTCCCGGCCGGCCGGCCGTAGCGGAACCACGTCGCCGCGACGTGGCCCAAACCGACGATGGCCGCTGCGCCGACACCGCCACCGACGACCCGCCATGCGCGCTTCGTCGTCTTGCTCATGTCCTCCTCCATGGGACTGACGATGCACTGTGCACCGCCGAGCGCGCATCCGAAGTCGGGGGACGCCGCATCCTCGTCGGACGATCCCGGGCGAGGCCGACGGTTACGTCAGCGTGGCTGGCGCGAGCTCAGCGAACAACACCCCGGCCACCACCACCACCGTGAAGCTGAGCCACGCCAGCCACATGACATTGGGACCGACCGAGAAGCCGGGCCGGCTGCGCACATTCAGCCCCCACCTCATGGTAGCCTAACGCTATGCCGCCGAAGTCCGGCGGATTCCGGATGCGACGTCGGATTTCGACAGGGCGGCGCGTGTCCGATTTCGTCGGACCCCAGCGTCCGGTACCGTATGCGAC
The DNA here is from genome assembly GCA_036280115.1 of Gemmatimonadaceae bacterium. GTDB lineage: Bacteria > Gemmatimonadota > Gemmatimonadetes > Gemmatimonadales > Gemmatimonadaceae > JAJKIV01. The sequence goes on along the minus strand of DASURJ010000946.1, from coordinate 4,423 downwards.
CACGTGGTGCACTCCAGACTGTGCTCGCGCTGAGCCTGCTTGGTATGGCGTTTTCAGGCGTCCTGTCGTATCAGGAAGTATTGGAGCACGAGCGGAGTACGAGCGCCGTCGACCGTGAACCGCTTCTTCGTTGGAGTGAGTGCCCGGTTCGCACCACAGAAGTGCAAAGGAGGTGTGATGAAGCGCCAGACGCAGTATCAGCCGAGAGCGACAACGCCCGCGCTCGCATTCCTCGCCGCGGCGTTGCTGTTGGGCTGTGGTGGCAGCGACACGGGGGCAAACGACGATACCACTCCCGTGTCAACGCCGCCGGTACCAGTGGCGACGGCAGTCGCGCAGAGCGGCGAGCAGCTCTACCAACGCTGCATGACGTGCCATCAGGCGAACGGCCAGGGATCGCCCGGCGTCTTCCCGCCGCTCGCCGGTTCGGAATACGCGACGGCCGCCAACGTGGCGGTGCCTATCCGCATCGTCATTCGTGGAATGCAGGGCCCGATCATCGTCAAGGGTGGCAAGTACGACGGGCTCATGCCGGCCTACGGAGTTGGCATCGAGATGTCGGACGAAGAGGTGGCAGCGGTCCTCACGTACGTACGCCAGTCGTGGGGCAACACCGCGAGCGCGGTAACCTCGCAGGACGTTGCGAAGGAGCGCGCCGCTCAAACCACCAAGGATCCGGTCACCGCGGCAGAGCTCAAAACACTCATGTAACGACCGTCTCACGGGCGCTCGCGGACATTCTGGAACCACTGACGCAGGGCGCCGTTCGCGCGGCGCATCGGCTGGTCGCGATCGCGGCACAGCGGTGATGGAAACGAAGGGCCTGACATGGCGGTGCGAGTGCGGGTGAGTATCGGCGGCGTCGCACGCGTCGTCGGGGTGGTCGGTGCGACCAGCGCGGTGCTCGGCTGTACGAGTGCGATCGCGACGCCGGCCGAGGTCGATTCGTATCGCCGGCGCGCAGGCACGCTCGTCGTCCGCGACACATCGCCGGCCGCAGCGCGCGGCCGGTACGTGTCCCATCGCGTGCGGCTCTCGAGCAGCACCGGGATGACCGTGGACGGCCGGCTGTTCCGGCCCAGAGCTGGATCCGGGTGCTATCCCGCGGTGCTGCTTCAGAACGGGCGCGAGGAGAACAGCAACGTCATCGGCCGATTGCCAGCCGACTTTGGCGATGTCGTGGTCCTGTCGCTCGACTACCCGGCGGCAGTACCGGGCACCCTGCGCCTGCGGGACGTGCTGCTTCGTGGCGATCAGCTCCGGAGAGCCATGGGCGAGATTCCGGCGAGCTTTCTCCTCGGCGTGGCGTATCTCGCGCACCGTCATGATGTCGACACGGGGCGCATTGCCCTCGCGGCAACGTCGTTCGCAGTGCCGTTCGCAACCATCGCCGCGGCAGCAGACCCCAGGATTCGCGAGGTCGCGCTGATCTATGGCGCTGGCAACCTGCCCGCCGTCGTTGCCGCGAACCTGACGACGGGGCCACGATGGTTGCGGCGGCCGCTCGCGTGGCTCGCCACGCGGCCGTTCGTGACGCTGGCGCCGGAACGCTACATCGGCCGCATTGCGCCGCGTCGAATCGTGTTCGTCAACGGCGTTGATGACCCGCAGATGCCGGTGGACGCGGTCCGCCACCTGTTCGACGCGGCGCGCGAGCCGAAATCGATGACGTGGCTGCAAACCGGACACCTCATGCCCACCGACAGCGCGCTCATTCGCACACTGGTCGACTCGGCATTCGCGCAGCTGGCTGTCCTCCATGCTCCGGCGCAACCGGGACGCTGCGCGAGGAGAGAGTGAGAGAGAGCGATCGCACATCCGTCGGTGATCGGCGTTGACCAGGCGCGGAATGCCGATCCGCGCTTACCGTCGTGTTTGCCACGCACATCAGGGTCCCTCCGCGCGTCTTCCCTCGTCCGCTTCTCGCCGGGATCATTGAAGACGAGCCGGGTGTCTGTTGGAGAGCCGCCGACCAAGGTCGGATGATCTCGAGCTCCCTCACGATCAGTTCCGATGGTTCTACCGCGTGTCACATCGTCGGGTGAGGGCGCCGTCGCGCCCGAGGCGTACGAGCAGCGCGTCCTCGAGGTCGTGCGCGCGCTCGCGCTGGAGGTGCGAGGGCCCCGCGCGATGCAGGCGGTGACACCAACGGCATCCCTCGAACGGGAGATCGGATTCGGAAGCCTCGAGCGGGTCGAACTGCTGGCGCGGCTCGAGGCGGCGCTCGGGCACGAGCTCGATGACCGCTTCCTCCTCCTGGACACCGCCCGCGAGATCGTCGCTGCGGCGCTGGAGGCCGCGTCACGGACCGCGGAGCACAGACTTTCGCGCGTCGTATCTCAGGCGCCGCCGGTCACCGCGCTCGATGAGGCCTCACTCACGAGTGTCGTCGAAGCACTGTGGCTCCGCGCGGCCGCTGACCCCGCGCGCGTGCATGTCTACCTGGAGGAATCGAGCGAGACCCGCGACGTGACATTCGGTGTGCTCCGCGACGGCGCTGCGAGTATCGCTGCGGGGATCGCTGCGCGCGGCCTCCGCGCCGGCGAGCGGGTCGCGATCATGCTGCCGACCGGGTTCGACTTCCTCCAGTCGTTCCTCGGCACCATGGCTGCCGGGCTCGTTCCCGTTCCGCTCTACCCGCCGGTGCGACTGGATCGCATGCGCGAGTACCTGCTGCGTCAGGCGAAGATTCTCACCAACGCGGGGGCGCGCTTGCTCGTCACCGTTCCCGAGGCAGCGCCGGTGGCCGATCTCCTGCGACGCGAGGTCCCGTCGCTCGCGGGGGTCGTCACGGTCTCGGCACTCGCAACCAAACCGCGCGTCGCTTCCCCCGTGGAACCGCACGCCGCACTCCCAGGCGACCTCGCGCTCATTCAGTACACCTCCGGGAGCACCGGTGACCCGAAAGGCGTGTGCCTAACGTACGCGAATCTGCTCGCCAACATTCGCGCCATCGGCTCAGGGGTGGATGTCCGACCCACGGACGTGGGTGCGAGCTGGCTCCCCCTCTACCATGACATGGGCCTCATCGGCACGTGGCTCAGCAGCATCGTCTGGGGCATCCCCCTTGCGCTCATGTCACCGCTGTTCTTCCTCGCGCGCCCCGAGCGTTGGCTCTGGGCCATTCACCGGCACCGTGCGACGCTCTCGGCCGCGCCGAACTTCGCGTACGAGCTGTGTCTGCGGAAAGTGCGTGACGAGGCCATCGAGGGGTTGGACCTGTCGTCGTGGCGGTGTGCGCTGAATGGGTCCGAGCCGGTGAGCCCATCCACGGTGGAACGTTTCGCTCGCCGGTTCGAACCGTACGGCTTCGACCCGAAGGCCATGATGCCGGTCTACGGACTCGCGGAGTGCGCGGTGGCCCTCGCCTTCCCGCCAGCAAGTCGGGGCGTCGTCGTCGACCGTGTCGCGCGCGATGAGCTCGAGCGGGAGGGGAGAGCCACACCGGCTGTCGAGCACGATCCGCACGCGTTGCGCTTCGTATCCGTCGGGCGCCCGCTTGCGGCACACGACATCCGCATCGTGGACGAGCGCGACCACGAGGTCGGAGACCGTGTGGTCGGACGACTCGTGTTCCGCGGGCCCTCGGCAATGACGCACTATCACGACAATCCCGACGCGACGGCGCGAGCGGTGCGGTCCGACGGCTGGATCGAGAGCGGTGATCTCGCCTACCGGGCCGACGGGGAGCTGTTCATCACGGGCCGCGCGAAGGATCTGATCATCAAAGGTGGCCGCAACGTGATGCCGCAGGAGATCGAGGATGTTGCCGCGGGCGTCGATGGCATTCGAAAAGGGTGTGTCGCCGCGTTCGGGGTGCCTGATGAGGCCACCGGCACCGAACGCCTCGTGGTGGTCGCGGAGTCGGTCGCGGACGACCGCGACACACGCGAGCGCCTCGAGGCGACGGTCATTCACGCGGTCGCCGAGGCGACAGGGCTTCCGCCGGACATCGTGGTGATCGTATCGCCTCACGCGGTGCCGAAGACGTCGAGCGGCAAGCTTCGCCGCGCGCAGACGAAGAACCAGTATCTGGCAGGGCAGCTGGGTGGATCGACGAAGCCGCCCCTCCTGCTTCGCGCGCGATTGCTGCAGGGCGTGTTCGCGGCGAGGATGGCACGGGGGGCATCGCGTGTCGGAGACGGGCTGTTTGCGGCGTACCTGACGGTGGTTGGTGGGGTTGCGGCGATCGTGGTTGGAGTTCCGCTCCGAGTCCTGCTCCAGGTACTCCCCGGGCGCCGAGCAGCGTTCTCGCTCGCGCGGGTTGCGTCCCGCCTCGCCCTTCGCGTCGCATGGAGTCGCGTGACGGTCGAAGGACTCGAGCGACTCCCGCGTAAGGGGCCTCTCGTGCTCGTGAGCAATCACGCCTCGTTCGCGGACAGCGTCGCGCTCGTCGCGGCGCTCCCACTCGACTTCGTGTTCG
>DASURJ010000945.1:0-2372 GCA_036280115.1 Gemmatimonadaceae bacterium | reverse complement strand
GAAGGCGGTCTCCCCGTCGGCGAGCCGCATCGGAGTGACGATGTGCACCCCTGGTGAGCCGCTCCGCGTGCGCCCCGCGATCGTCGTCTCGCGCGCGTAGTCCCACTGCCCTCGCGCAATCACCCGGCGGAAACGTGGCAGCGAGTCTCGTCGCACCTGCTCGAGCGGCACTGGCGGATCTCGAAAGGCCGCCTCGATCGTGGCATTGCGCGCCCGGCGCTGCGCGAGCCGATCGAGCTGCCACAAGCCGAGCCGAACGCACACGGCGGCGATGACGACGGCGGCCACGAGAGGAATCCACGATCGCGCTCGCATGCGCGCCGCCTCGGGCGTTTCGCTCGTCAGAAGAGTGACAGCTGCTCGCCGAGCTCTGATGGCTCGACCGCTTTCTGTCCCAGAAGACGTTGGAGCTCGCGGGCCGATTGCGGGCTGTGTCCGGCAAAGTGGTTGTTCACGTAGCCGAACACCTCGGAGACCTGCTGCGCGAGCGGCTGGATGAGCGCAGCCCATTGTTCGAGCTCTCGCGAGCGATCCACCTGGATGCGCGAGTAATCGACGATCTCACGATTCGGCCCCATCCATCGAATGTACGAGAAGCGCGACGTGGGACGCTCGGCGAGCGAGAGCATCGTGCGACGCGGAATCCAGCGCGCGTCGGTGAGCGTCAACGCAACCTCGTGCTCGGCGAGCAGGGCGAGGATTCCCTCGTGAATCCACCCGCGGTCGCGAAACTCGATGGCAACGCGCACGTCGGCTGGCAGCAATGGCAGGAATGCGGCGAGTGCCGGCAATTCGGCCGGCCCGAAATCGGGACCGAGCTGCACGAGCACCGGTCCAAGCTTGGGACCGAGCAATCGCGCGCGCTCGAAGAACTGCGCCAGCAGGTCGCGGCTCTCCCGCAAGCGCCGTTCATGCGTGATCTCCTGCGGCAGCTTCAGGGCGAACACGAAGTCATCGGGCGTTCGCTCTGCCCATCCCATGACCGTCTTCTCGGGCGGAATCGCGTAGAACGTCGAATCGACCTCGACCGTGTTGAACGCGCGCGAGTACAGGGCGAGAAAGTCGGCGGCGCGTGAGCCCTCGGGGTAGAACGGCCCGACCCAGGCGTCGTAGTTCCATCCCTGCGTTCCGATGCGCACGTTCGAGGGCATGGTGCAAAGGGGCGGCGATGACGCCGGGGTGTCAAGATGTCGCGTCGGCGAGATAGAGTGGCGATCTCGCGCCGCGTTCGCGACTTTTGAACGACCGGGCCCGGAACTCGATCTGCGCCATCTGCGTTGATCTGCGGCCGACCAAAGCGCGAGCGCACGGTCATGAACTTCGATCTGCAACTGGCATCCGACGTCCTTCGACGCACCCCCGCCACCGTCCGCGCCCTCCTCGCCGGCATCGACGACGCATGGGCCCGGGCCAACGAAGGGCCGGACACCTTCAGTCCGTTCGACGTCGTCGGTCACTTCATCGATGGTGAGGAGACCGACTGGATTCCCCGCTCGCGCATCATCCTCGCGCACGGCAGAGATCTCCGGTTCGAGCCGTACGATCGATTCAGGCACTACCGCCTCACGCCAGGGCGGTCGCTGGACTCACTGCTCGATGACTTCGCGCGACTCCGCGCCGCGAACCTGAAGGAGCTGGAGTCGTGGAATTTGACCGAGCGTGAGCTCGACCTGCCAGGAGAGCATCCGGAACTGGGACGCGTGACGCTTCGACAGATGCTGTCGGCGTGGGTGGTGCATGACCTCGGACACATCGCTCAGATCGCGCGCGTGATGGCGAAGCAATACAAGGAAGCGATCGGTCCGTGGGTCGTGTATCTGCCCGTCGTCACCGACCGCGAACGCCCGCGCTCCTGACTACTCCTTCGCCATCTCGTCCACCTGGTCCTTCAGGTGGGCCATGACGGCTCCGAACTCGTCGACCGTTTCGGTAGGCACCCAGTTCGGCGAGATCGGTTTGACCACCCCGGAGAATGTCGGGACATCGCTGAACGTCTCTTCTTCGGCGACCGTCGCCAGGGCGGCGATCACGAGCGCGGTCCCGGCGACGATGCCCCCGGCACGCCACCGGCGTCTCCTCGGCATGCCGGACGCGAGCGCGAGATGGCCGGCCACCAGGGCCACGAGAAGGAACAGGCCGACCGCAAACGAGAGAAGCTCGGGGAGACTCGCGTCGGGGAAGAAAAAGGACAACCACTCCGCAATGACCATCCACACGAGCCCGCCAAGCGCGACCGCCGAAGCGGTGGCGACGTGGCCGACGAACTGGAAGCGGTGAATGCTGACGCGGCTCGCCACGGCCCAGATCCCTGACCAGACGGCGATGGTGAGCGCGAACACCACCGCTTTGTAAAGCGCCTCGCTCGCGCTCGA
>DASURJ010000944.1:0-6355 GCA_036280115.1 Gemmatimonadaceae bacterium | reverse complement strand
CGTATCCCCGTTCTGGATGCCGCCCCCGCAAGGAAGGGCGCCGCGCGCGCGATGCCCTCGCCGTCGGCAACCGTCCGTTCCCACCCCGCGTTCGAACGATGCGTTAGGAGTCTGACCCCTAACGGGGCGTAGTGATGCCGCGCTGAATCTCCGTGTCCCCGGCGTCCCCGCGGCTTGCGTTCTCGTGGGACGTCCCGGGAGACGAGCCTGGCTGCGCCTAACGCGACATCAGCTCCGCGTGCCACGACTCGCGCGCCGGACGCTCGAACCGGTCCCGCCACTCAGCGGCCGTCGCCAGCGCCGTGTCGAATACCGGTGTGTCGGGGCTCACCTCCCCCGTCCGCGCCATCTCCGCGAACGCGGCGCGTGTCACCGCGCGGATTCGACCCGTCGAGTCACGGTAATAAACGCGCCCCGCGCCGAGGAGCTTCGTCCCGAGCTCCGGCTCGAGGCGGGCCAGCGTACGAAACAGTCCGTCGATCGAGCAGCCCGAGGCACCGGCCGTCGCCTGATCGACGCCGATCGCGAGAAAGCGGTCATCGCGCCAGTCCCGGCCGCACACCAGAGGTGAGCCGTGCGCATTCCACTGGGCGAGGAAGTCATCGACCGCGCCCAGGAGCCCGACCGCCGCAGGCCCTTCGAGCGCGTTCGAGGCGCCGAACACCCACACGCGTGCATCGGGTGGCAGGTCGTCGAAATCAACGCGAGGCATGCTGGGAAACCTACCATTCGCGCCCGCTCGAGGGGCGATCCGTGGGTGCCGGGATACCCGCCGATGGCGTACCATTCCCGCGTGACGCCGCCGACCGCCACCCCGATCCACCGCGATGCCTGATATCGGCCTTCCCGCATTGCTCACCCTGCTCGCACCGGAGACACCCGGCGAAGTGTCGGTCGGGCAGTTCCTGATGCTCCTCGCGACGATCCTCGTGTCGGCAAAGGTCCTCGGCGAACTGGCCGAGCGCATGGGACAACCGGCCGTGATTGGCGAGCTGCTGGCCGGCGTGCTGCTCGGCCCGTCCGTCATTGGGTTCGTCGATCCGAACCTCTCGGTCCTGCATCTCCTCGCCGAGGTCGGCGTCATCCTGCTTCTGTTCTCGATCGGTCTCGAGACCGATCTCAAACGTCTGCTGAGTGTTGGCGGGGCGGCGATGACGGTCGCGGTCGTGGGCGTGGCGCTGCCATTCGCGTCGGGGTACTTCGTCGCGCATGCGCTCGGCCTCGGGGTGCTCCCCGCGATCGTCGCCGGTGCCGCGCTCACCGCGACGTCGGTGGGGATCACCGCGCGCGTCTTCTCCGATCTCGGAAAGCTCAAGAGCGTCGAGGGGCAGATCGTGCTCGGCGCCGCGGTCATCGACGACGTGATCGGGCTCATCATCCTCGCCGTGGTGTCGGACCTCGTCGCCGGGTCGGCGCCGAGCGCCGGCGGGATACTGCGGACGACCGCGGTGGCGTTCGGCTTTCTCGCGGCCGCGATCTTCCTCGGCCGGTTCCTCGTGCCGCCGCTCTTCGACTTCATCGCGCGCACCGGCAAGGAGCAGACGCTGGCGTCGATGGCGCTCGTGTTCGCGTTCCTGCTCGCCATCCTCGCGTCCGAGGTGGGATCGGCGCTCATCGTCGGGGCGTTCGCCGCGGGACTGGTGCTGAACCCGACGCCGCACGTGCACGCCGTGGAGCGCGGCGTCGTGCGACTCGCGAACTTCTTCGTGCCGATCTTCTTCGTCGCCGTCGGCGCGGCGGTCGACGTGCGCACGTTCACGTCAGCCAACGTCGTGGCCGTGGGCGTCGCCCTGACGGTCGTCGCGATTCTCGGAAAGTTCGCTGCCGGCTACGCTCCCGTGTGGATTCGAGCGCACAAGAGCGTGATCGGCGTCGGGATGATCCCGCGAGGCGAGGTTGGCCTGATCTTCGCGCAAACGGGACTGACAGCCGGCGTGCTCACGTCGGGCACGTATAGCGCCCTCATGCTGATGGTACTCGTGACGACCTTCATGGCCCCGCCGCTCCTTCGGATGCTGATCATGAAGTCCGGTACGGACACGCCGGATACCGAGTCGGTGGGTGTGGCCGAAATGACCACGGAAGCGTGACGAGGCAGGGCGTCCGATGAGCGCGCCGTTTCTGCTCGTTCTGATCGTGGCCGGCGCGTATCTGGCGGCGCATTGGGCGTTCGAACGACTCGGCGACCGTTTCCTGCTCGTTTCGGGCGCGGAGTACCTGCTGTTGGGAATCCTGCTCGGGCCGCAGGTGTCGGGCCTCCTGCAGGCCAGCATGCTCGACGGCTTCGCCCCGCTCATGACGCTCGCGCTCGGATGGATCGGGGCCGTGGCTGGTTCGCGCTTCTACCTCCCGCTGCTCGTGCGTACGCGGAACGTTCTGTACAACGTCGCGATCGCCGAGTCGGTGCTCTCGTTCGTCGTGGTTGCGGGGATCATGACGGCCGGGCTGGCGTGGCTCTACGAATTGCCGCTCGCGGACACGGTGCCGCCGGCGGTGACGCTCGCGGCGATCGCCACGGCGGCATCGCCCGCCGGGATTGCCTTGCTCACGAAACGGCGAGTCCGGCGCGGAATCGTCGTGCGGCAGATCGAGGTCGCGACCGATGTCGACGCGTTCGTCGCGATCATCGCGTTCAGCCTGTTGCTCTGCATCACGCACGCGGCGCCGCGGTCCGATTTCCGGGCGCCGACGCCCACCGAGTGGGCCGTGATCAGCGTCGCGATCGGCGCCGTCGGCGGGGTCCTCTTTCATCTGTTCGTGGGTGGCGAGCGGAACGTCGACCGGCTCTTCATCTCCATCGCCGGCGCCGTCATTCTCGCGAGCGGGGCGGCTGCCTACCTCCGGCTGTCACCACTGCTTCCCACGATGCTCATCGGCGCGCTACTGGTGAACACCACGCGCAACCGCGACGAGATACTCCAGGCGCTCACGCGCGTGGAGCGACCGTTGTACTTCGTGCTGCTCATCTTCGCGGGCGCGGCGTGGGACCCAGGCATCACCGGGTGGTGGTTGATCCCGGCGGTGGTGTTCATCGTCGTGCGAACATTCACGAAGCTCTCGAGCGCTCGTGTCGCCGCTCGGCTCAACGGAGTGCTGCCGGTGCTCGGCCCGCAATGGGGGCTTGCGCTGCTCGGTCAGGGCGGGCTCGCGATCGCGATCGCTCTCAACTACCACCTCTTCCACGACGGGCTGCTGCTGCCTGACGTGGTGTTCACGGCGGCCGTGGCGTCGGTGCTCGTGACGGACCTGTCGTCGGCGCGGCTCGTGCAGTCCGTCGTGCGCCGGTACACGCGGCGTATCTTCGACACGTCCACCCCGGTCGAGCCGCACCCGGCGTTCAAGTCGGACAAGGAATGAGGCGGGAATGAGGCGCGTCATCATCCTCGCCCTGCTGTACGTGGGGGTGCAGCTCATCCTCCCGTTAGGCAGGGTGGGTGGCGGGTCCGAGGCGCTGCTGACGTTCGGATTCCTGATTCTCGCCGCGTACACGGTAGGCGAGCTCACGACCGTGGTGGGTCTCCCGAAGATCGTCGGCTACATGTTCGCGGGGATGCTGTTCGGCCCGTCGGCGCTGGCGGCCATCAGCACGTCCGCGGTCGGGCGACTGACGCCGGTGAGCGACCTCGCCATCGCGCTCATCGCCTTTCTCGCCGGTGTCGAGCTGCGCTGGAGCGATCTGCGTTCGACCATCGGGAAGCTGACGAAGATCCTGTCGGTCGAGATGCTGCTCTCGATCATCGCCGTCGCGGCGTCACTATTCGCCTTGCGAGGCTGGGTGCCGTACCTCGCGGAGGCGCCGACCAGCCGCGTGGTGGCGTTCATCGTCATGTTCACGGCGATCGCGATCGCGCATTCTCCGTCCGTCACAGTGGCGCTCCTGAGTGAGACGGGCGCGCGCGGGACGGTCGCGAAGACCACGCTCGGCATCGTGCTGCTGTCGGACGTCGTGGTGGTGCTGTTGTTCACGCTCGCGCAGGCGGTAGCGCGGGGGATCGCGCCCCCGTCCGGGATGGCGACGGCAGCGTCCCCGTTGCTGGTCGCGTGGGAGATCGGTGGGTCGCTCGTCGTCGGCGCGGCGCTGGGCGGATGCGTCGCGCTCTACCTCCGATTCGTGCATCGGGAGCTCATGCTCTTCACGATGCTGTTGACGTTCTTCGGGGCAGCGCTGGCACGAGTGGCCCACGTGGAGACGCTGCTGATGCTCATGACCGCAGGGTTCGTCGCCGAGAACGTGTCGCATTCGGAGCGGAGCGACGCGATGCGGCACGCGCTCGAGCGGTCGGCGGCGCCGGTGTTCGTGGTGTTCTTCGCACTCGCGGGCGCGCAGATCGCCATTCGCGAGGTGATCGCGGTGCTCCCGGTGGTGTTGCCGATCGCGCTCGCGCGCGCGGTGGCGATCTGGTTGGGCTGCCGACTGGGCGCGCGATGGGCGCGGGCGGAACTGGTCGAGCAGCGGTATACATGGATGGGGCTCGTGTCGCAGGCGGGCGTCGCGATCGGGCTCGTCGCGCTCGTGTCGGGTCTCTACCCCGAAGCGGGCTCGCAGATGCGGACGCTGCTCCTGTCGCTGATCGCGGTGAATCAGATCATCGGACCGATCCTCTTCCGGCGGGCGCTCGTAGCCTCGGGCGAAGTCCCAGGTGCCGAGCGTGCGGCGGCCGCCCCCGGCCTCGCCGAAATCGGGGTCAGAGTCAAATAACATCGTTTCTTTGCGACGGATCATCGGCGCGTCTCGCCCGCGTGGGACGTGACCCGGTTCATGGCCGGACGCACGGGTCAACGCGTTCATCCCATTCAGCGCGCATCCAGAACGAGGGAAACACGCATGCGTGGATGAGGGGATGCTGCGGATCTGTCCCCGACCGGGGGCGCGCCGTCGCCCGGAGGCCGCGACGTGATGCGAACCAGTGATGCGAACTACTCGCGGGCCGAGTGGGTCCGCGGCGAGGCTGTTCCCGCTTCATTCACGGCCCTGGCGAGAGGAGCTTCCACTCACTCGGGATGATGTGGCTCATCCCCTCATCCGTTCCCCTCTTGGTTCTGGATGCCTGTGACGCCAGTGCAGGGGATTGCCGGGCGTCCTTCTTCGCGGCTGTTCCGCGATCGCCCCTGTCGCGTCATCCGCGTCCCGGTCCGATGTCACGACGGCGCCGGGCTGCGCCCGCCCCGCCGTCGATCGGAGCGCGGAAGGCGCGGTAGCCCAGCGCGGCAACGCCGGCGCGGCAACGGCGCACACGGTAACGGCCTCGGTGGGCCTGCCGTCGAGAGGGCTGCAGGGTAGCAGCCCCGGGGTCGGCGCCCGTACGCTGCTGGCGCGCAACGAAACGATGATATTCGAATCTGACCCCAATTCCGGTTCAGGCCAACCAGCTCTCCCTGTGCGCCGCCACGAACTCGTCGTCCGCGAGATAGGGGTAGGTCTGGATCACGCGGTCGATCTCCTCCGCCTGTCCGGGTGACAATCCCTCGGCGGGGTTCAGGCACCAGATGCCGCGCAGCAGTCCCTGACGACGCAGGACCTCGTGGATGCCGGCGATACACCCCGCGAAGCGGTGTCGAACATCGAAGATCGCCGCGTTGGCATCGGTGAGCGCGGCACCGGTCGCGAGCAGATCCGCAGGGACGTGATCGCCCTCGGATGCGGCACGCGCGCGGTCGAGGAGCTCGACGGCTCGGCGCGTCCACACCGCCCACTGACCGAGCAACCCACCGACCACGCGCCGAGGCGCGGCATCGCCGAAGGGGAAGGGCGTGACCAGGTCGGCAACAATGTTGTCGTCGTTCCCCGTGTAGAGCGCGACGTCGGCGCGACCGCTCTCGGCCAGCGCGCGTATGACGTCGATCGTGCGATAGCGATCGAACGGCGCGATCTTCACCGCCACGACGTGCTCGATGTCGAAGAAGCGCCGCCAGAACCCGTAGTCCAGCGAAATGCCGCCCACGGCCGGCTGCAGGTAGAAGCCGATGACGGGGAGGGCGTCGGCCACGGCGCGGCAGTGCGCGACGAGGTCGTCGGTGCTCGCGTCGCGGAGCGCGGCGAGGCTCACGAGCCCGGCGTGATAGCCTAACGATGCAGCGAGCGACGCCTCGGCCACCGCCTGCGCGGTACGCCCGCACACGCCGGCCACGAGCGCGAAGGGCGCTGCGCCTCGCTGGCTGTGGCTCGGCCGCGGAACGGCGGCGCGCGCCGTCTCCGCCGCGAGCTCGAGCACCGGGCGGAGGAGCCCGTGCTGCGGATCACGGATCTCGAACTGTGTTGTGTGGACCCCCACCGCCACGCCACCGGCGCCCGCGGCCACGTAGTACCGGGTGAGTGCTCGCTGGTGTCGTTCGTCGAGCTTGCGATGCTCGGTGA
>DASURJ010000943.1:0-2420 GCA_036280115.1 Gemmatimonadaceae bacterium | reverse complement strand
CGAGCCGCGAACGCGAATCGAGCCCGAGGCGGCAGACCCCCGGACCTACTCGGCCCTGAGGGTCACCGCGGGATCGACGGCCGCTGCGCGTCGGGCCGGAACGTAGCTCGCAACTGCCGCGCCGAGCACCAGCAGCATGCTGGCGGCGACGATGCTCACGAGATCCCTTGGCGGGACTCCATATACCAGACTGCTCATGACGCCGGCCCCGGCGAGCGCGAGCACCAAGCCGACCACGGCGCCGGCGATTGCGGTCGACGTGCCCTGCCAGACCACGAAGCGCGTGACCTCGCGCCGAGTCGCGCCGAGCGCGACGCGGATCCCGAACTCTCGCATTCGTTGCGCGACGCCGTACGCCACGACGCCGTAGATACCGACGGCAGCCAGCAATAGTGCGGCACCGCTGAACCCCAGCATCAGAGCGGTGGTCAGACGCCGCTGCGTCTGCGAGCGACGGACGACGTCGGTCATCGCGCGCACGTCGTAGACCGATTGCTCTGCGTCGACGGACCGGATCGCCTTGATCAGCGGAGGCACCAGTGCGGCCGGTTCGAGCGCGCTGCGTACTGCGAGCACCATACGATCCTGCGTCCACTGACGTGTGCTCCAGTACACCTGCGGAAGCGGATCGACCTCCACACCGTGAGTCCGGACGTGCGCGACGACGCCGACCACGGTGACCGGTCCTCCGCCACGCCACGGGGGCTCGTTGAAGCGTTTGCCAATGGCTGACTCTCCGGGCCACATCATCCGCGCGATCCGCTCGTCGACGATAGCGACCTCGGGGGCGTCGGCATTGTCCTGCTCAGTGAACGTGCGCCCCGCGAGTAGACGGATCCCGAGCGTCGCGAAGTAGTCCGGCGTCACGGTTCGAGTGTCGACGTTCGTCAGCTTCTGCCCCGCCGCGGCCGCAGAAGGGAAGCTCACGGGATTAGTCTGCATTCCGGCGAGCGGAATCCGGTTCACCAGTCCCGCACTCGTCACTCCCGGTACGGCTCGGACGGCATCGACTAGTCGCGCGTAATGGTCACCGACTTCGCGGTCGGACGGATGCCTGGTGCGCGACACCTCCAACGACAGCTTGATCACGCCCTCCGGCCTGAAGCCGACGTCGACTCGGCTGACGTTGATCGCGCTGCGGAGCAGGAGGCTGGCGCCGATCAGCAGTGGCAGCGCGAACGCGACCTGTGCAGCGAGGCCAAGCCGCCGCGCAACCGAGAGCCCGCGTCCGGCCGTCGCCGACCTCCCACCGTCCTTCATTATGGTTGTGAAGTCGGATCGCCAGGCCTGTACCGCTGGGCCAATGCTCGCGACGATGCCTGTGATTGCGAGGACCATGAGGGAGAACGCGACGACGGGAGCGCTCAGCGCGATACCCTCGACGCGCGGCAGCCCGGCCGGCGCGGTGGCGACGAAGCCGCGTACGAGCCACCAGGCGACGCCGACGCCGAGCACGCCGCCCAACACCAGCACCGGCGCCGTCTCGGCAAGTGTCTGCGCGATGATTCGGTCGCGTGACGCGCCGAGTGCCAGCCGCACGGCGTACTCGCCACTCCGGGCGCGCGCCCGCGCCCCGAAGAGGTTCGACAGGTTCACACATGCAAGCGCCACGAGGAACGCGACTGCTCCAAGAAGCGCGGTAAGCGCCGCGCGCACGTCGCGTACGGCATCGTCGAGCATCGAGTCCACGATCATCCCCGGGCCATCGTTGATACCCTGCGCCTTGGCCACGCGTATCGCGAGGGCCGCGGCCTCGCGGCGGGCCTGCTCCAGGGTCGTGCCCCCGGCGAGCCGGGCGACGACGCGATAGTTGTCCGTCTCTTCGCGCGTGAGTTCGCGCGGGTCGATGACGAGCGGCACCCACGCCCGATGCTCGGCGGATGGATATGTGAACTCCGGCCGCGTGACGCCGACGACGGTGAACAGCGAGTCGTTCAGGCGAATCTGCCGGCCAACGATCGCGGAGTCGCTGCCGAACTGGCCGCGCCACAATGCGTCGCTGAGCACGACGACGTTCGCGCGTCCTGCGCGATCTTCGTCGGGGGCGAACGTCCGGCCCATGGCCGCGGACACGCCGAGGACAGAGAACAGGTTGGGCGAGACGCTCGCTCCGGCGAGTCGCTGGGGGTCACCGTAACCGACGAGATTGAGATTTGTGTTCTCGAAGAGGGCGACATCCTCGAAGACACCACGGAGTTGGCGCAGGTCGATTGCATCCGCGGCGGTGGGATAGTTCCGGGCGCCGTGCCGCTCCAGCCAGATGCTGACCAATCGCTGCGGCTCGCGGAACGGGAGTGGCCGGAGCATCACGCCATAGACAACGCTGAAGACCGCCGTTGCGCTACCAACCCCAAGCGCGACGATCGCGATCGCGGTGATGGCGAATACCGGTGACTTGCCGAGGAGCCTCGCACCGAACC
>DASURJ010000942.1:0-4105 GCA_036280115.1 Gemmatimonadaceae bacterium | reverse complement strand
CACGAGCTCGACGATGGCTTCGGTGAGCTGAACGCGCGTGAGATGTCGAGGCTCGACACCCGCCGGGCGAAGTACTTCGCGAAGGACGGAGTTATCGGAGCTGTGCGTGGTGTAGAGGATCAGGTGCTCGTCGGCCAGATCATCCGGGGCTACGAACGGCCTGGACGCGAACGGATGCCCCGGCGCGACGACCACGACCTGCTCGTCCTCGAAGAGCGACGTGCACCCGAGGCGTCGTTCGTCCACGTCGCCGGCGACGATCGCGAGGTCGAGTCCCCCGTCCAGCAGAGCGCGGATCGGATCGGCGGTTGCCTCGGCCATGATCCGGACGTCCACGCGCGGCCATTCCTTTCGGAACGCCGTCACGACGCCGGGGAGCCAGTGGTAGCAGGTGTAGCACTCGGTGGCGAGTCGAACGACCCCCGCGTCGCCGTTCGATCCGGCGGCCGCGAGATCGCGCTCGAGCGTCTCGACCTCGTGCAGGACACGTCGCGCCGACGACAGCACACGCTCTCCGACGGGGGTGAGCACCATTCGCCGGCTGGCGCGGATGAATAGAGGGGCGCCGACACGCGCCTCGAGCTCGCGAAGCTGGTGACTCAGTGCGGATTGCGTGAGGTTGAGCCGCCGAGCGGCCCGTGTCTGTCCGCCCGACTCGGCGACCGCGGCTACGAGGCGAAGGTGGCGGAGGTCGAGGTGAAGCGGTTTGACTCTGCCGTCATCCTGCATGAGACCCATTCATTCAAAGACTGATTGCAATGTGGGGGATTGATAGGTTTGGAACAACTGCGAACGGCGAAGTGCGAAAGGCGATGTGCGAACGGCGATGTGCGAACGGCGAAGTGCGAACGGCGAAAGTGCGAACGGCGAAGTGCGAAAACGCGGCGTGCTAACGCGGTCTCCGCGGCCTTTCCCGCGTTCGGTGTTGCCGCGGCCTCCGCGTCCGCCCGATGGCGCGACGCGATGAAACGATGCGTTAGGACTCTGACCCCTTACGAAGCATATGATTGCAGAAAGGATCGCCGCATGGCGGGCAGACACCCCTGGGTGCGCGCACCGGAATCACCTGAACAACGCCGGCGCCGCGCTCATGCCGCGACCCGTCATCGACGCGATCACGAACCACATCGCGCTCGAGGCGGAGATCGGTGGCTACGAGGCCGCCGACGCACGCGCCGACGCGATCGCCGACGGCTATCAGGCGCTCGGCGAGATCGTGGGCGCGCCCGCGAGGAACATCGCGGTCGTGGGGAGCGCGACCGCCGGGTTCATCCAGGCCCTGAGCTCGTTCGACTTCGCGCCGGGCGACGCGATCGTCACCACGCGCTGCGACTACACGTCGAATCAGATCCAGTACCTCGCGCTCGCGAACCGAATTGGCGTCGAGATCGTGCACGCTGATGACCTGCCGGAAGGTGGCGTGGATCCGGAGTCTGTCCGTGACATCGTCAGGCGTCGGCCACCGCGTCTCGTGGCGGTGTCGTGGATTCCGACGAACTCGGGGCTCGTGCAGGACGTCGAGTCCGTGGGCGTGGTCTGCGAGGAAAGCGGCGTCCCCTACATCGTGGACGCGTGCCAGGCGGTTGGTCAGGTCCCGATCGATGTCGGCCGACTCCGGTGCGACTATCTGTCGGCGACAGCGCGGAAGTTCATGCGCGGACCGCGCGGCATTGGCTTCATGTACGCGTCGGACCGTGCGCTCGACCGCGGTGACCATCCGTTGTTCGTCGACATGCGCGGTGCCCGCTGGACATCCGAGACGACCTATCAGGTTGCCGACTCGGCGCGGCGGTACGAGGACTGGGAGTTCCCGTACGCGCTCGTCCTCGGGCAAGCGGCAGCTGCCCGCTACGCGCTCGACGTGGGGATCGATGTGGCGCAAGGGCGTGCCTGGGCGCTCGCCGCGACGCTCCGCGACGCGTTAGGCGACCTGCCCGGCGTCCGCGTGCTCGACCGTGGTGCCACGCGATGCGCGATCGTCACCATCGAGATCGCGGGGCGTGACGCCACCACGATCGTGCGTGCGCTCGCGGACCGGCGGATCAACGTGGTGGCCTCACTCCGCGAGTTCGGCATCTACGATTTCACGGCGAAGGGAGTACAGACAGCAGTACGCCTCTCGCCGCATTACTACAATACCGAGGCGGAGATCGGGGCGGCTGTCGAGGCGTTAGGCGAGATCATCCGGCAGCGTGCAGTCATCCAGTGACACGGGCAAGTGGCACGTGGTGAGTTCGCGGCTCGGCAGCCGGCACGACGGGCTCGGCGGCAGGGCCGGGCAGTAATCAGTCGTCAGTCACTCGGTCGGTAGTCATCAGTGCTGAGTCATCCAGTCACGAGTTGTCAGTAAGTGACTCGGAACTCATGACTGGATGACTGCACACTGATGACTCCGGCCGTCACTAACGTGAACGGTGGGGCGCCAGAACAGCGTCGACCGCGTCGCGCATCCATCGGCCGGCGGGGCCCTCGTCCTCGTACATCGCCCACGTCATGAGCGCGCCGCTGATCGTGATCTCCACCGTTCGGGCGAGCGCGTCCACGTCGGTGTTCGCGCGCAACTCACCCGACGCGACCGCCTCCGCGATGAGGTCGCGCAGCCCGGCGCGTGTCGTCCGCGCGTGCAGTGCGAGCTGTTCCCTGAACTCAGGGTCGGCGAGGTCGATCTGGAGGTACGCCAGGTTCCGCGCGAGCGCGGCAGGGGACTGCGCGAGACCCGCCATGCATTCGGCGTACGCGCGGATGGTCGCCACCGCCGACGGCTGCTCCGCTCGCAGCTGCTTGATGAAGTCGCCCGACGACGCCGCCGCGGCGCGCGAAAGCGCGAGAAGCAGCGCCCGCTTCGATCCGAACCGCTGCGCGAGCGCCCCGGCCGTCACGCCAGCCTCGGCCGCGATTTCGGCGAGGGTGAGCTCCGACGGCGCAAGCCGCGCGGTCGCGCGGTAGGCGGCCGCGAACACCTCTTCGTCGCTGACCTTGCGGGGGCGGGGGCTCAAGGCGGTGCTTGACGTTTCTAAACGACTGTATAGTTTGTAACTAAACGACGATGTAGTATAGGACCGCCGCCGGTCCCGCACCATTGTCGGCTGACGACCTTTCACCACGAGGATTCCGGGATGCGTACCGTGACGTACGGCGCGGCCTGCAGTCTCGACGGATTCATCGCGCCACCGGACGGTTCCATGGACTGGCTGCACTTCAGCCGAGACGTGCAGGACATCATGGCGAAGTACTGGGCGACGGTGGACACGATGCTCATGGGCCGGAAGACGTGGGAGGTGGCGATCGCGAATGCGTCCGCCGGCGGCGATGCCGGGATGGGCGGCGTCACGACCTATGTCTTCTCGCGCACGCTTCGGTCGGTCGGGAACGGGGCGCATCTCGTGTCCGACGACCCGGGCGAGTTCGTGCGTCAGTTGAAACAGCAGCCGGGCAAGGGAATCTGCGTCATGGGCGGCGGCGAGCTGGCGCAGTCACTCTTCGAGGCCGGCGTAATCGACGAGGTCGGGCTCAACGTGCACCCGATCATCCTCGGGTCCGGCGTCCCCTTCTTCCGCGATCCCGGTCGACGGATCGCGCTCCGGCTCACCGAGGCGCGAATCATCGACGGCGGGTGCGTGCTCATGAACTACCGAGTCAATGGAGCAAAGTCGAAGCAGGCGCGCGGACGGGCAGCGTCGGCGGCGACCGGTGCGAGCTGACCGTGCGACGTCGGTAACGACTGGCCGAGCCCGCCTAACGTGTGCCGCTCGCTTGCTTGCGAATTCCGTCCCCGCGCTTGAAGAACCCGGGGAGTGATACCGGCGACGTCCCGGTGGCCGCGGCTCGACCGAGGACAACGGCAGCCGCCGCGCGCTCGAGGGCGTCGCCCACGCCGTACGTGACCAGGTACGTGGACGCCTTCGGGAATTGCCGAATGAGGTACGGGTTTCCGAACGCGACGGTGATCACCTTCTCGCGACCCGCGAGGTCATCCATCCAGGTCGCGATGTGCGGAGGCACGGCCGGGCGGCCCTCGCCCTCGATACGGCGCACGTATGCGGCGAGCACAATGCGATCGGAACCCGCGACCTGACGCGCGAGCGAATCGAGATCCGTCTTTGAC
>DASURJ010000941.1:0-2647 GCA_036280115.1 Gemmatimonadaceae bacterium | reverse complement strand
CTCGAACGTGCGCGGAACCGAAACGCCGCCCTACGAGACCGGCCGGATTTCGCCCACGGTTTCGCCACGCGTGTTCCGGATCTGGCGCCGGAGAAACTCATCGAGCCGGGGCGGAAGCTGCTCCGGCAGCGCTTCCAGCAGCTGCATGAGCCGAACGAGCGCGGGAAACTGCGCGCGCTGCGCGCCGTCCTCCACCTTCACCGCGATCCCGACTCCCTGATCGAGCAACGCGGCGGAGTGGACCCCTTCCGCTCCGATCTTGGCGACCACGCGTCCATCCGTCTCTTCGATCAGGATGGAATCGAACCGGTCGCTGCCGCCGACGAGAAACGGGCGCGTGCGCATCGCATTGATCACCCGGTTGGGCATACCCGTTCCGCCGGTCGCTTCGCGCGCGAGGCGCGAGTACGCGCGCGCCATGTTCTCCAGCGGCATCGCGAACTCGACGACCCCACAGCCGTCCACGGCCTGGCCGATGTCGTCCGCGGTGAGACCGGTCCATCGCGAGACGCTCTGGAGACAGCATTTCTGCACGTCGTGCGACGAGCGCTCGTAGCCGTACATCGGCCAACCCGACGTGTGCGCGCAAGCCAGCATCGCGGCGTGCTTGCCGGAGCAGTTGTTGTGCAGTCGGGACGGGCGTTCGCCCGCATCACGGAGGAACTTGGCTCCGCGGTTCGACAGAGGCTCGTGGGGCCCACAGGCCAGGTCGCCTTCCTCGAGCCCCATGGCGGAGAGCATGCGTTCGGCGATGGCGACATGTTCGGGCTCGCCGCCATGTGACGCGCAGGCGAGCGCCAGCTCGTCGTCGCCCCAGTGCAGATCGTCGAAGCCACCCGACTGCAGCAGTGGCATCACCTGGAAGGGCTTGGCGCAGGAACGCCAGTGGGTGACCCGGCGGGTGTCGCCGGCTCCGGCGACCAGACAGTCGCGCGCATCCACGACGGCCGCGTGCACGCGGTGCCGGGATTCGACGACGCCTCCGCGCGTCGCGACGACGTCGAGCTCGATCGACTTCATGGGTGGGCTTGCCGCCTCCTGCGCCCGCATCGGGCTTCCGTTCGAAACATAATCGAGCGCCGCGGCTGTCTAGTCCGATCCGCGACGACGTTCCGCGAGCAGAATTCCGGCGAGCACGATCACCCCTCCGACGAGGGTGAACAGCGTTGGGCGTTCCCGAATGCCGGGCAACAGCGCGGCGAGGAACGTGGCGCCGATCGGCTCTCCGAGCAGGACAATGTTCACCTGGTACGCGCGCGCGTGGCGCAGGGCCCAATTCATCCCGGTGTGGCCGAGCATCATGGGCCCGAGAGCGAGCAGCGCGAAGATCCCGTATTCGCGAGAGGGATAGGGGCCGAGCGGAACGTCCAGCGCGAGCGCCATCAGCAGGAGGCTTGCCAGACACGCGCCGTACACGAGCGCCACGTACGCCCAGAGATCCAGCGTCTGTCGCAGGCGTCGGCCGATGACGTAGTACGACGCCGCCGTGATGGCACCGACGAGTGCGAGGGCGTCTCCCAGCAGGGCGCGTGCATTCACGGTCATCCTGCCGCTCCAGAGGAGATCCGGAAGCACGACCACGATCGCCCCGACCATCGCGATCCCGATCCCGGCCCATTGCTGGCGCGTGGGCCGCTCCCGCAGCCAGAGGGCGGAGAGCGCGGCGACGATCAGCGGTTGGACGTTCACCAGCACCACGGATGCCGCGATGGTCGTGAGCCCGATCGACGTGTTCCACGACCAGAAGTGAATGGCCAACAGCGCTCCCGCGGCGCTCGCGAAGCCCAGCGCCCGCGCATCGAGCGTGCGCCATTGGCGCCACGACCCACGAAGCGCGAGCGGAACGGCGACGAGGACGAGCGAGAACGCTAGACGCCAGACCGCGATCGCGATGGGATGCGCGGACGATAGGCGCACGAGCGGTCCCGAGAGCGAGACACCCAGGACCGAGAGGAACAGGACAGCCGAAACGAACGCGGGGCGCACCGGCATGCCGATGCGCCCCAATCTAGCTGCGACGCCCGTGATCCTACTGCGTTACCGTGATCAGCAGAGTCGCGAGGCTGATGAGGACCGGGGTGACGGTCGCTATCGTCTGCACCCAATTCGTCCGGTGCGCGGGATCGAGCACCGGAACTTCGACCAGACTGCCGGGCATCGGTCGAGGTGCTCGTCCCCATGCCTTGGTCTCGCGCTTGCCATTTGGCTGTGTCACGAATGCACGTCGGTTGTCCGCGTCCCGTGTGGGGCCACCCGCCTGACTGATGTAGTAGTCGAGATCCCGACCCGGGACATACGCGACGACCGTGGGGGCGTTGACCGCGCCGCGCACCGTCACGACCGACGAGCGTTGCGGTATCGCGACCGAATCCCCGTGCATCAGCAGCAGGTTGTCGGGCGAGTTGCGGCGCCGCAGCGCCCGGGGCACATCGATCGCCACACGACCGACCGAGTCCTGTATCCGAATGAAATGTGTGCCCTCCGGATAGGCTTCCGTCGTGAGACCGCCGGCATGCGCAATGAGGTCGGCGAGTCGTTCGTCCCGCTGCCGCAACGCGTACGTACCCGGAAAATTGACCTCACCGGTGATCGTCACCGTCCGCTGCAATTCCCATGATGGCTGATGCATGATGAGAACGTTGTCATA
>DASURJ010000940.1:0-2087 GCA_036280115.1 Gemmatimonadaceae bacterium | reverse complement strand
ACGGCCCTCGTGAGATCGGCGATGATCGAATCGGTGAGTTGGCGGCGGCCGCGAAAGTCCGCGCTGCGACCGCGCGCGCGGGCCCTGAGGTAGGCGTCGTACGCGTCGGGGCTCGTCGTCGGGGGCCGCGCGAGCGAGCGTGATTCACGCTCCGCGAGCTGGATGCGGAGCGTGCCCGCCACCTTGGTGGCCACCTCGGATTGGACTCGAAATACGTCGCGCGCCGTGTGGTCCCACGTCTGGCTCCAGCGTTCTTCTTCGGCGGCCGGGTCGATGAGCCTGACGCGAACGCGAATCGAATCACCCGCCTTCTGAAGCGCGCCGTCGATGATGGCATCCACGGCGAGAGCGGCTCGAATGGCCCTCGGCGTGGTCACACCCGACGCGTACTGGGCGACGGAGGCGCGATCGATGACGCGCAGTCCGCCCAGGTTCGCCAGTGTCGAGGTTACTTCCTCGGCGATGCCGTCGGCCAGGTACCGGTCGGCGGTGTCGGGACCGATGAAGCGGAACGGCAGCACGGCGAGTCGGATGGCCCCGCGGTCCGCGTTGGTCATGGCTGCCGGCGGCGCCGACGACTGACGCCCGACGCGCGTCGCGACGAACGCAACCGCGGCCACCACGAGCACGGCGGCACCGGCAACCATCGGCCAGCGCGTGCGCGCGCGGGGAGAGTACTCCGCGACGCGCGCGCCGGTCGCCGCGTCGGACAGTGCCCGCGCGAATTCCGCCGTCGTCGCGAACCGGTCAGCCGGGACCGGAGCCAGAGCGCGCTGCACGACTCTGTCCACACCCTCGGGGATGCCGGGACGGATGACGCGGACCGATGGCGGCGGCTGCGACAGACGTCGCGCGATGACCGCCTGGGCCGAGGGGCCGGTGAAGGGCGCCTCACCGGCGAGCATCTCGTAGCTGACCGACGCGAGCGCATAGAGGTCGCTCCGCGCATCCAGCTCGCGCTCCCCGGTCGACTGCTCGGGACTCATGTAGCCCGGCGTGCCGAGCGCGATCCCCGTGCCTGTGATCCGATCGTTCGAGTCGCCTAACGCACGCGCGACCCCGAAGTCGGCCACCAGCGCATGCCCCGCGGCGAGCAGAATGTTCTCGGGCTTGATGTCCCGGTGCAGGATCCCGCGGGCATGTGCATGACCGAGCGCGTCCGCGATCTCGCTCGTGAGCCGGACCACTTCGTCCAGGGGAAGCTGCTTCTCACGCGTCAGGCGATCGCGCAGCGATTCGCCTTCGACGAACGGCATCGTGTACCAGAGTTGGCCGTCCTCGCCGGCCGGCCCGGACACGCGCCCGGAATCGAGCACGGGCAGGATGTTCGGGTGAACCAGTCGCGCCGCGATCCGGATCTCGCGGTCGAAGCGCTCCGCGCCGGAAACCGCGCTCAGCTCGGACCGGAGCACCTTGAGGGCGACGTCGCGGTCACGCTGGAGGTCGCGCGCGAGGTACACGACCGCCATCCCGCCCGCACCGAGCTCGCGCTCGATGCGGTAGCGCTCGGCGAGGCCGGCGCGAAGGGCGTTGGCGAGACCCGCAGGCGCCTCTTCGTGCATGGGAAGACACTCGCACCCGGAGGCGGCGGCCGCAAGCGACCGGCAGCCCGCTCGCGCGAGCAATCTCGCCGTCAGCCGGTGCGCGTCGTCATCGACTCTTCGGTATCACCCGTCCGTGGCACGCTACGCATAACGATGGGTTCTTGGACCGCGCGCGCGAGGCGTTGAAGCCCGGCCCGTGCGGGTTGAACCGGAACCCGCCGCTCACCGCCGAGTGGCACGCCGTGCAATCGCGTTCTGCGTGACACGACGCGCACGACTCGAGACTCTGCCGGGCCGCCTGCCCGTGGCCGAGACTGAACCCACGGAACGCGTCGTGATAGCCACCGAGTCCGAGCCGCGAGTTCGCCACGAGCCCCGACTGTTGATGGCAGCTCTGGCAGAATTGTGACTGATTGTGGCAGTCGCTGCAGCTCGCCTCACGCGAATATGCCGCGCTCGGATGGCGTGTGATGAACGACGCCGGGTGAAATCCCGACCGGCGCGCGCCAGCGAGCCGTCGAGTAGCGGCGGACTGTTGCGCAC
>DASURJ010000939.1:0-8005 GCA_036280115.1 Gemmatimonadaceae bacterium | reverse complement strand
TCGCCGTTCGCGCCTCGCCGTTCGCGCTTCGCCGTTCGCTCTGCTATCGAGGTCCTCATGAGCTCCAACGACGCTGTCAGCCAATTCTCCTCCCTCCGAACCCATTTCCGTGGCGCCCTGCTTCGCCCGGGCGAAGAGGGCTATGACGAAGCGCGCCGAGTGTGGAACGGCGCCATCGATCGGCGCCCTGCCCTGATCGCGCGGTGTGCCGGAACGGATGACGTCGTCGAGGCCGTTCGCTTCGCCCGTGAGCACGATCTCGTCGTGTCGGTGCGCGGCGGAGGCCACGCCGTCGCTGGACACGCCGTGTGCGATGACGGGCTCATGATCGACCTCTCGCTCATGAAAGCCGTGCGCGTGGACCCCGGCGCGCGAACAGTCCGCGCCGCCGGTGGGCTCCTATGGTCGGAGCTCGATCGCGCGACGCAACGATTCGGGCTCGCGACAACGGGCGGCATCATCAGCCACACCGGAATTGGTGGACTCACGCTCGGGGGTGGGCTGGGCCATCTGATGCGCCGGTTCGGGCTGACGGTGGACAACCTCCTCGGCGCGGAGATCGTTACCGCCGACGCAGGTCGCATCCGCGTCGATGCGGAGATGGAGCCCGAGCTGTTCTGGGGCCTGCGCGGCGGCGGCGGGAACTTCGGTATTGCGACGACGCTCGAGTATCGGCTGCACTCCGTCGGCCCGATCGTCCTCGGCGGCCCGGTGTTCTGGCCGCTCCGCGATGCGCCCGAGGTGTTGCGCACGCTTCGCGATTTCGCGCCCGACGCGCCTGACGAGTTGGGCATCACCGTGGCGGTCCGCCTCGCTCCCCCAATGCCGTTCCTCCCCCCGGATCAGTATGGGAAACCAGTCATCGGGCTCATCCTCGTCTGGTCGGGCGATCCGCGAGAAGGAGAGCGGGCGACGGCGCCCCTCCGGCGAATCGGAACGCCGCTCGCCGACGTCGTGAGGCCTGTGCCGTATGTCGCCCTCCAGTCGATGCTGGACAACGGCGCGCCGCACGGGATTCACTACTATTGGAAGTCGCACCGAATCGCTCACCTGGGCGATGACATCATCGACGTGCTGGTCTCCCGCATCGAATGCATCACGTCGCCACTCTCGCAGATCAGCGGCTGGGCTGTTGGCGGAGCGGCGAGCCGCGTCAGCGCCAGCGCGACGGCCGTCGGCGACCGTGGCAATGGCTTCGACCTCAACATCGTCTCGGCCTGGCCGCCGTCGGACGGGGACAGACAGCGCCATGTGGGCTGGGTGCGCGATGGGTGGGACGCCTTGAAGCCGCACTCCACGGGTGTGTACTCGAACTTCCTCTCCGATGAGGGCGCGGAGGGGGTCGAGCGCGCGTACAGCGACCGCCTGGCGCGACTCGTCGCGATCAAGGATCGATTCGATCCGACCAACTTCTTCCGCATGAACGCGAACATTCCGCCGAGCGGCGGGTCACCAACGCCGTCGCTCACGCCGCCGACGCAGCGGACCATGCCCGCCGGGAGGGCATCGTGATCCTTCTCGTCGGCGCGACGGGCCTCGTTGGCGGGATGATCGCGCGCACACTGCTGAACCAGCGCCGCCCCCTGCGCATCCTCGTCCGCGAAGGGCGCGACTACCAGGCGCTCATCGACGCCGGCGCCGAGGCGGCGTTAGGCGACCTCAAGCATCCCGAGACGCTCGCGGCCGCGTGCCGCGGCGTCGACGTGGTGATCACGACGGCGAGCGCCGGGCAACGGGGCGGCCTCGACACCCCAGAAACCGTCGACCTCGAGGGTAATCGGAACCTCGTGGAAGCCGCACGCTCGGCCGGCGTGAAACAGTTCATCTTCGTGTCGGCGCTCACGGCCACGCTCGATCACCCCGTCCCGTTACCTCGCGCGAAGGCGCAGGCCGAAGGGTTCGTGCGTGAGAGCGGGATACCGTACACGATCGTCGCCGCGAACGGGATCATGGACGTCATGGTCCCGCAGGTCGTCACCGATCGGATCCGCGCCGGGCAACCTGTCACGCTCGTGGGAGAAGCGCGCCGGCGGCACAGCTTCGTCGCGGCCCGCGACGTTGCGGCCTTTGCCGTGGCGGCGGTGAATCACCCCGAGGCAATCAACCGCCGCATCGCGGTCGCCGGACCGGAGGCGGTTTCGTGGCGTGACATCGTGGCCACGCACGAGCGTGCCATAGGACGTTCGGTTTCAGTCCAGTGGATCGCGCCGGGCGAGTTGCTCCCCGACCTTCCGCCCATACCGGGACTGACGGAGCTCGTGAGTGGGCTGCTCGCCGCGCTCGAGACGTTCGACACTCCGGTAGACATGTCCGAGACGGCGCGTACGTTCGCTGTGCCGCTCACGTCGCTCGATGACTACGTGGCCGCTGCCATGCTGCCTGACATGCATTCCACCACCGGCGTCCCCGCACGGGCGTGAGCGCGTGTCATGGTTACGGAGGAAACTCCCATGAAGCTCGATCGCCGCCGGATGTTGACTTCGCTCGCGGCAACGGCCGTGGGCGCGCCGCTGATTCCCTTCACCGCCCTGGCCTCGCCCAGCCGCGCCGCCGCGAGCTTCCGTCCGCTCCGGACGTTTCGCGGCGAGGTAGACTGGGAGGCGGTGCGCGCCCTCTTCCCGCTGAGCGAGGAGTGGACCCACCTCGCGAGCTTCCTTCTCGTGTCCCATCCGCGCCCGGTCGCCGAAGCCATTGATCACTACCGCAAGCGGATCGACGCCGACCCCGTTTGGGTCGAGATCGCCGCCCTCACCGACAGCGAGGGGCGCCCGTTCGCTGCCGTGAAGCGCGCCATCGCCGAGTATGTCGGCGGTCAGCCGAACGAGATCTGCATGACGTCGAACACGACGACCGCGCTGGCAATGGCGTATCACGGGCTCCGCATTCGAAGAGACCAGGAGATCCTCACGACCGAGCACGATCACTACTCGCATCACGAGTCCATCCGGTACGCCGCGGAGCGGTCGGGCGCTCGCGTCAGATACGTTGCGCTCTACGACACGGCCGCCAACGCCAACGCCACGCAGATCGTAGAGCGCATGGCTCGCGCGATCCGCCCCTCCACGCGGGCGGTCGGCGTGACGTGGGTCCACTCGTCCACCGGCGTGAAGATCCCGATCGCCGAGCTGGCCGCGGTCGTTGCCCGCGCGAACCGCGGCCGCGCCGACGCCGACCGCTGTCTCCTCATCGTCGACGGCGTCCACGGCTTCGGCGCCCAGCACGCCCAGGTCGCTCGTCTCGGCTGCGACTTCTTCGCGTCGGGGTTGCACAAGTGGATGTTTGCGCCCCGAGGCACCGGCTTCCTGTGGGGCCGCAGGGACGCGTGGCCGCACATGCGCCCCACGATCCCGGCATTCGATCCCGACGGGATGGTCACGTGGGATGCCTGGATGAAGCGCCAGCCCCTCCCTCCCACGCAGGCGGCGTTCGTGTCGCCCGGCGGGTTCGTCGCCTTCGAGCACGTGCTCGCCATACCAGCGGCCTTCGAGCTCCATCGCGCCATCGGGCGAGACGAGATCGCCGCGCGCATCGACGAGCTCAGTGCGGCGTTCAAGGAGGGGGCGGCGAAGATCCGGGGCGTAACGCTGCACACGCCCCGCGACCCCCGCCTCTCGGCCGGCATCTCGTGTTTCGAGGTCGCTGGCTTGACGGCCGATGCAGTGACGCAGCGCCTGACCGCGAAGAAGTTCCGCACGACCAGCTCGCCGTACAGGACCTCGTACGCGCGTGTTGCGACCGGCGTCATGAACACGCCAGCGGAGATCGACCGCGTGTTGGAGGCGATTCGCGAGCTCGCGGCGTGAGTACGGGGCGGTACTAGTGCTCTCTCACGGTGGATTTGACGGGCGCCTGGACGGGTGGCCCCGCGAGGGCCGACGATGCCGTCGGGGCCCGTCCTCGGTCGCCGCTGACGGGTCGGAGAATGACCAGTAGGCAGTGATCTGTAGGCAGTCATCAGTCGGGCAGTCATCAGTCGTGAGTTCATTAGTCGTCAGTGCTCAGCCGCGTCGCTGGCCACCGACGACCGAGTCACCCACGACGGATGACTGCCCGCCGTTCGCCCGTCGCCCGTCCCCCGTCGCCCGTCCCCCGTGAGCGGCACGCCTATCGAAACCCCTGTGACTGTCTACTAGTGACCGCCCCTCTTCGTTGCCCGCCAGCGACCGGAGCCGCCCGCCACGACGCCGCTCAGCGTGCCGTCGCTCAGTCGCCCCGCGAACCGCATGCGCTGCCCCCGCGCCGACGCACCGCTGGCTGTATCCGCCAACGTGAACACCACGCTGTCGCCGATGACGCGAGCGCTGTCGACGGCCAGCGACTGCCTGCCCGCCGTCGCGGTTCCCGTTAGGCGCTGGTAGTTCTGCGTGAGGCGCAGCTCGTACGTCCGCGTCGAACCGCCCGCCGGCGCCGTCAGCGTCCAGGTCCCGTCGAGATTCGCCGGCATCAGCCAGTAGTACACGGTGCGCCCGCCGGCGTAGAGGGTACGATCCGGCTCCCAATCGCCCATGTTGAACGCGTGCGAGACCACGCGCGTGCCCGGCCGCAGCTCGGCGAACAGCTTGGGGCGCAGCTTCACGTTGAGTGTGGGGAGCAGGTACAGCGTGATCACCGTCGCCTGGCGCAAGTCGGTCTCGAAGAGATCCGCCTGGCGGAACTCCACGAGATTCTTCACCCCCGCCGTGTCCGCGTTGCGCCGGCTCTCCTCGATGCGCTGCGGATCGATGTCGATGCCGATGCCACGCGTGCCGAAGCGCTTCGCGGCCGCGATCACGATGCGGCCATCGCCCGAGCCGAGGTCGAAGAGCCGGTCCTGCTTCGTGACACGTGTGACGGCGAGCATCGAGTCCACGACTTCCATGGGCGTGGGCACGAAGATGACGTCGGGGCGGCGCGCCGGCTGCTGGGCGTCGAGCGCCGGCGGGAGCAGCGCAAGCGTCGACATCCCCGCGAGCGCAACGATGAACGTGCGTGCATGCCCCGAGTACCGGACATGGTACCGAAGAGCATCGAGAGAGAGCAGACGGCTTGTCATGCGAACCTCACGGTGTCGATTCCACTGAGCTCAACGAGGATTCGGCGCGCGCCACTCGCGAGCGCCCGATCAGAAGGAGCGGGAGTCCGGCGAGCATCACGGCAACGCCGAGTAGCGCGCCGCGCCCCGCGTACGCGACGCTCGAGTACAGCATCCCCGCCGACGCGATGCAGAACACGAGCGGCGTCAGCGGGTACAGCGGGACGCGAAACGGGCGCTCGCGGTCGGGCTCACGGCGGCGCAACACGAACACGGCGACCCCCATGAGCAACAGCGTGAGCCAGAAGACGGGCGCCGTATACGCGACCATCGTCTCGAATCCCGCGCGCGTCGCCGCGCCGAAGGCGACCAGAATGAGCGAGATCACGGCCTGGACGATGAGCGCCCGCCGCGGAGCCCCACTGTCGTCAGGCGCCGTCGACCGCCAGATGCCGAGTGCACCGAGTGCCGCGACGGCCGCGCCGACGGCGAAGCTGCCGCGTGCACCGGTGATCATGGATGCGTTGGCCGATGACAGCGCCGCCGCCATGACGATCAGGCCGACCAACGTGGCCCCCCACGCGCCGCCTGCGGCGCGCATCACGTCCACGGCGACCGCCGTGGAGGCCGCAACTCCACGAAGTCCGAACGCGGCGATGTATGCGGCATTGGCGAGGAGGTACAGTACGGTCACGGTGGCGACCGCCCACGCGAGGGTGCGGACCACCCCTCGTCGCGCATCACTCAGCTCGGCCGACAGGTAGGCGGCCTCACTCCAGCCGCCGTAGGTCAGCAGAACGAATACGAGCGCCAGCGCGACGTTGGACGATGGCGTGGCGGTCTGCTGAGCCGCGGTTGGCTCCGGGAGCGCTCCACTGGACGCCGCGATGAACCCCGCAACGATGACGGCGCACAGGCCACCGACCTCGGCCGCGGTGAGCACGTACTGCGCGCGCTTCCCCGGTTGGAGCCCCGCCATGTTCACGAGCGTCAGCGCGACGACGACAGCGGCCGCGAGCAGCGCGACGGTCGCTGGGGAGCCACCCTGGGCTCCGGGAAAGAGACCAACCGCGTAGTCGGCGAACACGAACGCCAGGAGCGCGATGGAGCCCGTCTGCATGACGGTCATGCGCGCCCAGCCCAGCATGAACCCCGTCGAGTGGCCGAACGTGTGTCGGAGGACGTGGTACTCGCCGCCCGGGTGGGGGTAGGCGCTCGCCAGCTCGGCGTAACAGAGCGCGCCGACGAGCGCGATCAGCCCGCCGACGACCCACACCGCGAGGAACGTCCCTCCGTCGGCAACGTTGCCGGCGACCACGGGCGGCGAGCGGAAGATCCCGGCGCCCACCACGAGGCCAACGACGAGCACGATGCCGTCGAACGTAGACAGGACGCGACGAGGGGCCGATGAGGACGACTGGTCCAGGTCGGCCATGCACGACCTCCGCAGTGAGCACGAATATGCGACCGGCCTTGGGTAAAGCGCGGTCGCGTGATCGACGTCCATGCTGCTGGTTGCGTGCCATCCGCAACGCGCCAAGCAGCCCGGAGCGTTCGCGTTTTCACCAGGCTCACACGAATGTGGCCGGATCGCGCGGGCGGTGTCGAGCCTCTCCCGGCGCTTCGGACGTCAACTGTGTGTCAGCGGTTGGGCGGGAGGCCTCCGCCAAAGGACAGAGCCTCGTGTCGATTTACTACCGCTCCGTTCGTCGCCCTGATGGAACGGCCTGGATGCGGCATCAGCACCGTGACGCGGTGCGGTAATCAAGCGGCCGGCCATTCGACGACTCTAACCGGGGATCAGATTTATGCGAAAGCTCATTGTGTCCGAGTTCGTATCACTCGACGGCGTCATGCAGGCGCCCGGCGGGGCGGACGAAGATCGGGATGGCGGGTTCGAGCACGGCGGCTGGACCATTCCGTACTGGCACGACGACATCGGGAAGGCATTCGTGGAGATCATGCAGGGTGTGGACGCGTTCCTTCTGGGTCGGCGCACGTACGAGACGCACGCGGGCGCCTTCGAGCCACTGCCTGCGGGTGATTTCTTCGGCGACCTGATGAACGCGCCGAAGAAGTACGTCGTATCGCGGACGCTCGAGAAGCCGCTCTGGCGGAATACGGAGATCATCCGCGACAACGTCGTCGAGTCGGTGCGAGCGCTCAAGAACCAGGCGGGCCGCAGCATCATCACGGATGGCAGCAGTCAACTCGTGCACACGCTGCTCGAGCACGACCTGGTGGACGAGCTGCACCTGCTGCTCTACCCGCTGACGTTAGGCACCGGCAAGCGACTCCTGCCGTCGGGCGTCCATCGCACCTTCGCGCTGCGGTCGGCCACCCCGTATCCCAGCGGCGTGGTTGGGCTCGACTACGTGCGTCAGCGTTGATGGCACCAATCGCCATTCGCAGGCGGCCGGAGCGCGCGATTCGTGACGGCCGCGCTATCGGCCGCTGCGGTTGGTCCGCAGTTTCTCGCGGAACTGCACGTGACACGACACGCATCCGCGCTGCACCTCGGCCAGACGCTCGACGACGACTCCGAGGCTACGCGCCTGCGCTGCGTCGTGCAGGCGGGTGGACGCCACGTGCACCGACTCGTCGACGGCCTCGAAGGTCGCCATGCCCGGGCCCAGCTCCGTCTTGATCCGCTCGAGCTCATCGGCAGAGATCGGCGCGTGCGCCGCGATCGCGGCCGCGCTCCGTGTCACGCCCTCGTAGTCGTCCGTCATCAGCGCGTAGGTGAGCGCCGTCATCTCGCTGCCGAGCCTCTGCATGATCGGGAGCAGGGCCTGTCCTCCTTCGCTCGCAACCGTGTGGCCCTCGGCCCCGTGACCCGGCGCCTTGTGCTCGTCAGCCGCCGCCCCGGCGACACGAGTCGTCGAATCCGCCGTCGCCGCCACCCCTGCGCTGTCCTCGTCGTGGGCCTGGTTCGCCCCTTGTTCGCAGGCGCCAGCGACGAGCATCAGGGCCGCGAGGAACAGGCTCGAGAGT